>NZ_JBTNDQ010000006.1:0-256445 GCF_054510915.1 Pseudarthrobacter arbutini
CCGCGAAAGGGGCCAACTGCACCTCGATCTGTTCATCGACCGCGGCGATATCGGCGTCGATCCCGTCGATCCTGGCCAGCATCCGTGTCAGGAGGAACCGGTGATGGTCATCAAACCGGCCAGTGAACGCCTCCTCAAGTTCGCTGATCTTCCTGCGCATGCTTGACCGCGCCAGCTGCGCGAGCACCTTCGGGTCCCGCTCGCCGGCGATCAGCGCCGCCATCATCGCCCGCCCGGACACCCCGAAAATATCCGAGGCGACAACAGAGAGCTTGATGCACGCGTCCTCGAGGAGCTTCTCGACCCGGTTCTTCTCCGCCGTCCGCACCCCGATCAGATCAATCCGGTACCGGGTCAGGTCCCGCAGCCGGCGGATCGGGGCGGGCGGAACGAAACTGGGCCGCAGCATCTGCCGTTCGGCGACCTTGCACAGCCACACCGAATCGAGCACGTCGGTCTTCGGCCGCCCCGGCAGATGCTTCCCGTCGCGGGCGTTGACCAGCCACGGCTCAAGCCCATGCGCCTCGAGAAGGTAAAACACCGGCTTCCAATAATCGCTGGTCGCCTCCATCACCACCCGATCGATGCCCACATCCACCAGATGGTTGGCCAAGTCCGCCAAGGACCGACTCATCGTCGAATGCGTAGAGACCTCCTGCAACCGCTTTTTTGGGTTCCCCTCCGCAGGGACCCGGACACAACACACGAGTTCGGCTTTGCCGATATCAAGGGCCGCTACCCTTTCGACAATCTGTTCCTCATCCTGGGATTCGGCCAGCATGATCCTGTTCATCTCCTCACAAGACGCACCCGCTGAATACATGAAGCGGCCGCCCGTGGGGATCACCAGGGAAAAGCGGAATCTAGTCCTCGTTCTCAGCAAAAGAAACAGTGAAGGGCCCACGGCGTGATCCCCAACGCCCGGCTAGATCACGGCCTCAACGAACCATAGAACCACGGCGTCAGCAGGCGACCACAAGCACATTTTCAGCCCGGAACGGGCGTCCCGCAAGGGACAAAAAGGCTAGATCCACTTGTTGTGCTTGAAGGTCCAGTAGAGCCCCAGCCCCATGGCGACCATCAGGCCCAGGGCAAACGGGTAGCCGAAGACCCAATTCAGCTCGGGCATGCTGGTGAAATTCATGCCGTAAATGGTGCCTACCAGCGTGGGCGCAAACAGGATGGCCGCCCACGACGAAATGCGTTTCACCTGCTCGCTCTGGGCGAAGCTGGATTCGGTGAGCTTGCGCATTTCGTCGTTCTGCCGCTGCGCCACCAACGCCGTGTTGACGGCCAAGGCGTTCTGCAGCAGTGCGCGGAAGGACGCCACCCGTTCATTCAGCCGGATCACGTGGTCCAGCACGTCGCGGAAGTGGTCCTGCAGCTCGGGACCCGGTTGGTGCTCCGGTGTTCCGGCCGCGAGGGCCTGGAGGATGCCAACCAACGGACTGGTGGCGCGCTGGAAGGTGATGACCTGGCGGGAGAGTTCGTAGATCCGGCGCGACACGTCCGGGTCGGCGCCGAAGAGGTCGTCCTCGATCTCGTCCACATCGTTCTCCAGCCCCGCGGCCACGGGTTCGTACTCGTCCACCACCTGGTCCAGGATCCCGTACAGCACGGCCTCCGGGCCCAAGGCGAGGAACTCCGGCGTGGATTCCATCCGCTGGCGCACCCTTGCCAGGTCCGGAGATTCGGCGTGGCGGACGGTGATCACGTAATCGGCGCCGACAAAAACGTGGATCTCGCCGAAGTCCACTTTCTCCACGTCGTCGAGGTAGCGGGCGGGGCGGAGCACCAGGAAGACGCACTCGCCGTAGTGCTCCAGCTTGGCCCGCTGGTGTCCGGCCAGGGCGTCCTCCACGGCAAGGGGGCTCAGGTCGAATTCCTCGGCCACGGACCTGATTTCATTGGCGTCCGGGCGGTACAGTCCGATCCACGCCATTCCTTCGCGCTGCCTCAGGACGAAGTACGTCTCGTCCAGGCCGTCGGGGTCCGCCGTCCTGACCCCGTCCACGTACACCGCGATATCGATGATGGTCATGGCCAGGCCTCCTTGTCGGAACATCGCCTGACCCCAGTGTTCCTTTCGCGCTCCCAGTCGTCCAGAGTGCGGGCAGGCGGGCGTCACCCGGAGTGCAGGTACTTCTGCAGGATGTTGGTGGTCTGCCGGGCGCAGCGAATGATCTGGCGCAGGCGGTCCGCTGCCAACCGCGGCAGGACGCGGGCGGGTTCAGAGTCGAGGGTCTCGTGGCGCAGGGCCCGTTCCAGCTCCATGGCAAGTCCGGCCAGGCGCTCCGCGCCCACCATCTGGCTGGAGGTCTTGAGGCTGAGGACCGCGTCCATCGCACCGGCCAGGTCGCCGGTGGTCAGGGTCAGACGCAGCTTTTCAGTCCTGTGGGGCAGGTGTTCGATGAAGTTCTGCACGAAGACTTTCCACACGCCGTCATCGTCCTCGAGCTCTGTCCGCAGCCTGTCCAGGACATCCGGATCCAGGAGGGGAAGGGCGTTGCCCTCGTCCGGCGCCATTGCTGTCCTTCCTGCCCCCAGAAGCGGTGTACCGATGGACGTCTCGCAGGTCCCCCATACGACGCTATGCGGCCGGGGATGCCGAAAGCATCAGTAGTAGGTACTCGACTTTTCAGCTCATCGGCACTGCGTGGCAGATGCGCTGCCCGTCCCTTCCAATGCATATCCATATGGGTATACAATTGCGGTATGGCACGGGCAGCAACAACGGCAGATACGTTCAATGCGGTGGCTGAGCCCCGCCGTCGGGAAATCCTGGACGCCCTCACGCAAGGCGAACGCCCGGTCAACGAGCTGGTGACCCTTTTGGGCCTGGCGCAGCCGCACGTGTCACGGCACTTGCGGGTGCTGCGCGAGGTGGGCGCCGTCGTCGTGCGTGACGAAGGCCGGCAGCGGCTCTACCGGCTCAATCCGCAAGCCCTCAAGCCCATCCACGACTGGGTGGCCAGCTACCGGCACCTCTGGGAGGAGCGCTTCGATCTTCTCGAGGACGTGCTGGAGGATCTCAAAGAAGAGCACTGAAAGGAGCAGGACAATGGCACAGGCAAGCAGCAGCACCATGGATGTGACGTTCCCCAGCGACACGGAAATCCTGATCACGCGGACCCTCAACGCACCCCCGCACCTCGTTTACCGGGCCTGGACCACGCCGGAACACGTCAAGAAATGGTGGCCGGGCCGGCGCGGTGAGATGACTGTGGCGGCGATGGACTTCCGCGTCGGCGGCGCGTGGCGGTACGTCATGGTGGCGCACGGCGAATTCCAGGTGGCCTTCCACGGCACGTACCGCGAGATTGTGCCCAACGAGCGGATCGTCCACACGGAAGTCATGGAGATGCCGGGCACCGCGCCGGACAGCGAGGAGGGCGCCGTGCTTAATACGGTCACCTTTGACGAGGCCGACGGCGGCGCCACCACCGTGCGGATCCGCACCGATGCGGGCAGCAAGGAAGTCCGGGACATGATTGCGCAGTCCGGCATGGAAGGCGGCGTGCGCGAGCAGTTCGAGATCATCGAGGAGCTGGCGGCGTCCCTCACCTAGCGACTCCCCTCCCCCAAGTAAGTAGCAGCAGATGTCGGTTTGAGCCCTCAAAACAACGTCTGCTGCTACCCAGTTTGTCTGTTGTTACGCTGTGCGGTGTGATTTCCCTAAAACAGGCGCCCTGTCCCAAAGTGCACGCGTGAGCGCCCCGGCACAGGTGGTCAACGCCCGGGCGTCCACCGTCCCCCTGTACGCGGCCGGCTTCGTCACCGCGTTCGGCGCCCACAGCATCGCCGCCGGAATGGGCGCGCAGAGCGAGAACATCGGCCTGACGCTGCTCAACCTGGGCATCCTGCTGGCCCTCTATGACGTTTCCGAGGTCTTCCTCAAGCCGGTCTTCGGCGCCCTGAGCGACCGGATCGGAACCAAGCCCGTCATCGTCGGCGGCCTCCTGGCCTTCGCGGTGCTGTCGCTGATCGGCCTCTGGGCGGCGAATCCGCTGATGCTTGGACTCGCGCGGCTGGGTCAGGGCGCAGCGGCTTCGGCGTTCTCGCCGGCGTCGTCCGCGATGGTTGCGCGGCTGGCGGGAGGCAAAAAGGCCGGGACCTACTTCGGCCGGTACGGTTCCTGGAAGAGCCTGGGGTACGTCATCGGTCCGCTGCTGGGCGCGGGACTGATTCTCGCGGGCGGGTTTGCCCTGCTGTTCGGGGCCCTCTCGGTGCTGGCGGCGGCCACGGCCGCGTGGGTGCTGGTGTCCGTTCCGCACCTGGCTCCGCTCCCCCGGCAGCGTTACACCGTTCTGGACCTTGCCCGCCAGGTCACCGAGCGGCGCTTCCTGGTGCCCACGCTGGTGCTGGCGGCCTCGACCGGGGCGCTCGGCGCGGCGATCGGATTCATTCCCGCCCTCGCCACCCGGCACGGCCTTGGCCCTATTGCCGGCACGGCCGCGGTCAGTGTCCTGGCCATCACGTCGGTGCTCATCCAGCCCTGGATCGGCAGGCTGCGGGACGCACACCGCATCAGCGATAACAAAGGGACGACGGCGGGACTCCTCCTTACCGCCGCGGGCGTCGCACTCATCGCCCTCACCCCGGGTCCGGTCACCCTGTTCATTGCCGCGGCAGCCATTGGCGCGGGCGTCGGCCTGGCCACGCCGCTCGGCTTCGCGCATCTGGCCGACACCACGCCGCCGGAGCGGATGGGCCGGACCATGGGTTCGGCGGAACTTGGCCGGGAACTCGGTGACGCCGGCGGGCCGCTGCTGGTGGGTGGCATCGCCACCCTCACCGCCCTGCCCTTTGGCCTCGGGGCCCTGGCACTGCTGGTCGCGGCGGCCAGCCTGCCGCGCCTCCCGCACGCCGCCGCGCCAGGTCCGGGCGCACCTCACACGCGTTAGGTAGACTGCAGGAAATACCGTACGCGGGAGGAAACCCAGTATGAACCGCAAAGCCACAGCGCTCGACGTCGCCAAGCTCGCCGGGGTGTCCCGCAGCGCGGTGTCGCTGGTCCTGAACGGCCGCGGCGACGGGAATGTGGCCAAGGAGAGCCAGGTCCGGATCCGTGAAGCGGCGGCCACGCTGAACTACACGCCCAACGCCATTGCCGTGAGCCTGCGCAACCGCCGGTCGCGGATCATCGGGATCGTCTCGGACCAGGTGGTCACCAGCCCGTTCGACGGCAACATCATCGCCGGCGCGGACGCCGTGGCCAGGTCCCAGGGTTTTGTCACCGTGGTGATGGATACCGAGCTGGACGAGACCCGTGACGAAAGTGCTGTGGCCACGCTGCTGGACCGCCAGGTGGACGGGCTCATGTATGTCACCGTGGGCCTGCGCCCCCTGCACGTCCCGCTCAACATGCTGCGCGTGCCGTCGGTGCTGGCCAACTGCTTCGATGACCGTCCCGAGGCGGGCGTTCCCGCCGTCATTCCGGATGAGGTCCGCGGCGGCCGGGAGGCGGCCATGCACCTGCTGGAGCTTGGCCACCGGGACATCGCATTCCTCGCCGGTGACAGCATTAATCCCGCAGCCCCGCGCCGAATCCAGGGCCATCGGGATGCCTTTGAGGCCGCCGGGTTGCCGGTGCGGCCAGGCCGGATCCTTGAAGCGGGCTGGGACATCGATGCCGGGTTCCATGGCGCCATGAAGCTCCTGGACGGCGTGGCTGCGCCGGACCGGCCCACCGCGATCGTGTGCGCGAACGACCGCCTGGCCATCGGCGTGGTGCTCGCGGCCAACCGGCTGGGCCTGGCCATCCCGCAGGACCTCTCGATCATGGGGTACGACGACGAATTCCGCATCGCATCCACCATGGTCCCGGCGCTCACCACCATGGCCCTCCCGCTGCGGGAGATGGGCGCCGCCGCCATGACCGGGCTCCTCCGGGAACTGTCGGAGGAGCCGGAGGATAACGAGGATAACGAGGATTACGAGGATTACGGCGACGGCGGCGCCCCCGCTGAGCACGGACGGCCCGCCCAGACGATGGTCCCGTGCCGGCTCGTGGTGCGCGAGTCAACCGGCCCGGTCCCCGCCGGCCAGGCCTGACCAACAGCGCGAAAGGACACTTGAGGCCCCGGCATGTTGGGCCTCAAGTGTCCTTTCGCGCCAGACCCTCCCCTACCGAGGCTGTTCCAGCTGCCAGACATCCGCAGCCGCGCCCTCGGGAAGCCGCAGCACCCACCGCTCGCCGGGTGCGGGATAGGCGCGCAGCGTGGTGGCCACCGAACCGCTCCGGTACACCTCCACCAGCGACGCGTCCACAAACACACGCAACTCTTCCCCCGCAGCCAATGTCCCGCTGAACACCACCTGCCCAGCCTCCTGCGAACCATCGGCCACCAGGGAAAGTTCGACGACGGCGTCCGCGGCCAGCGCGCCCGGCCCACCGGAGCGGGCGGTCACCACAGCTTCGGCATACGCCGGCAGCTCAACGCTCCCGGCAGCCTGCGAAGCCAGCTGCGCGCCACGGTAGGCATCCACCTCCGGCGCGGGTGCCACGGCCAGGGAACCGTCCACCACGGACAGCAGGCGCGGATGGGTGAGCACTCCGGCCCAGCCCGCGGCGTCGATCTGTTCCTGGCTGCGGCCTCGGCGGCCGTCCCGCCCAGGTCCTTCATTGGCCCAGCCCCACAGCAGCGCCTTGGGCTCCGCGAGAGCAGCAAGAGCAGAGGAAGAAGCAGGAACACCAGGAGCACCGGCGCCGGCACCGTCCTGCAGCTGCACGATCTGCGGCGCGTAGAAGTCGCGGCCCAGGTCGGACTTTCCGCCGGTCTCCGGGGAGAATACCGGCAGCCCGGTGGCGGGGTCCTCGGCCAGGGAGCCGATGAGGTGGCCTACCCCGTTGGCGTGCTCGTGGTCATCGCCGGAGAGCCACAGCGAAAACATCATGACCCACGCGTCGCCGCCGGACCCGGCCGGCACCCGCACCAGCTGCGGGCACTCCCAGATCTCGGCCGGCGTCCGGGCAGCAGCGATCGGGTTCTCGGACGTGAGCCAGATGCCCTGGTACTTCCAGTCAGCCAGGTCCTCCACCGTGTAGAGCAGGAGCGCCGCGTGGCCGGAGGCCAGACCCGCGCCCTGCATGGCGTAGCGCTTGCCGTTGAAGCGGAAGATGAAGGGGTCGCGGACGGCCGTAACCATGGGATCGGCCGGCATGGACGCCGCGACGTGCCCATCCTGGGTCCAGGAAACGAGGTCCGCCGAACCGCGGGAGATGACCACCTGCGAGTGGCCGCCGTCGCCGCGGACGCCGGAGTACGCGGCGGTGGGGACGCCGCCGTCGTCCGTCACCACACCGGTCCAGCAGCCGTACTCGTCCGGGCCGCCATCCTGCGGGCGCAGCGCCACGGGGTGTTCCTCCCAGCGGACCAGGTCCGCGGAGCTGAGGTGGCCCCACGCGATCTTGTGGTGGCGGGCGGACGCGGGGTTGTACTGGAAGAAGACGTGGTACCGCCCGTTGAGGTGGCTGATGCCGTTGGGGTCGTTGATCCAGCCCTGGGCGGGGCGGGGGTGGAAGTGCGGGAACGCGGGGTCGGGGTGGGCGGCAGCCAGGCGGGCGAAGTCGGCGGCGGCGAGGTCCGGGGATGACATGGAGGTGAGCCTTTCAGAAGTGTGGGCTATTTGCCGCTGCCGGCGGTGAGGCCGTCCTGCAGCACGCGCTGGCCGAAGATGAAGACCACCAGGGCAGGGATCATGGACAGGACCACGCCGGCCAGCACCACGGAGATGCTGCCGGTGCCCAGGTTGCCCTGCAGGGAGACGAGGCCCAGCGGCAGGGTGAAGTTCTGTTCCGAGATGGTCATGATGAGCGGCCGGAAAAACTCGTTCCAGTGGAAATTGAAGGCGAGGATGCCCACGATCGCCATCCCCGGAATGGCCAGCGGGGCGTAGACCGAGCGGAAGGTCCGCCAGGGTGAGGCGCCGTCGATCGACGCCGCTTCCGCGAGGTCGGTGGGCAGCCCCATGAAGTACTGCCGCATCAGGAAGGTGCCGAACGCCGTCGGGATGGCCGGCAGGATCAGCGCCAGCAGCGTGTCCGAAAGCCCCATACCGCGGATCAGCATAAACACGGGCACGATGGTCACCTGCAACGGCACCATCATGGTGGCCAGCACGATGGAGAACAGGACGCCGCGGCCGCGGAACTTCAGGTTGGCGAAGGCGTAGCCGGCCATCGCGGCGGTGACCATCTGTCCGACGGCGATGAGCCCGGTGACCAGGGCGCTGTTCAGCACCAGGAGGACGATGTCCACCTGCTGGAAGACCTGTGCGTAGGACGTGAAATCCGGGTTCCAGGGGAAGAACGACGGCGGCAGCTTGAACGATTCCGACGGCGACCGCAGCGACGTGGACAGGGTCCACATCACCGGGCCCAGGGTCAGGACGGCCGCGATCATCAGCAGGACAATGCGGAGGACCAGGTTCCAGTTCGGCTTCCGCCGGGACCGGGCAGGCACGGCAGGGGTGCGGGTGGAGACACGCTCTGTAGTGGTAGTCATGGCTGGCCTTACTGGTAGAAGACGAATCGTTTGCTGAGCCGGAACTGCGCGGCGGTGATGGCCATGATGATGAGGGTCAGGATCACGCCGATGGCCGAGGCCTCGCCGAATTCCAGGCGCTGGAACGCGGATTCGAAGATCACCATCACGGCGGTGCGGGTGGAGTCCCCGGGCCCGCCGCGGGTCAGGACGTACGGCTGGTCGAACACCTGGAGGGCGCTGATGATGGCCATCACGGACGCCAGCAGCGTGGTCGGGCTGAGCAGCGGCAGGGTGACGTAGACGTGTCTGCGCCAGCCGGTGGCGCCGTCCAGCGCGGCGGCCTCGTAGGTTTCCACGGGGATCGACGCCAGCCCGCCGATGAACAGCAGGAAGGAGAACCCGAAGTTCTGCCAGACATAAACCAGGATGACGACGGCGGCGGACCCGCCGGGGGTGGTCAGCCACGGCACCGCGGGGATGCCGGCGAGGGACAGGAACCAGTTGACCACGCCGAACTGCTCGTTGAAGAGGTACCGCATAAAGATCGACACCGAGGCGGCGGAGAGGATCAGCGGGAAGAAGAACGCCGAGCGGAAGAAGGTCCGCAGCCAGGCTGGCATCTTCTCCTGCACCATCACGGCGAGCGCCAGTGCCAGGCCGAGCTGGAGGGCCACCGCCACAATCACAAACGCAATGGTGTTCAGGAAGGACACCCGGACCGCGGGGTCCTGGACCACTTCAGCGAAGTTGTCGAAGCCCACGAATGTCGGGGCGGAGATGATGTCCCAGCGGAAGAACGCCAGGACCACCGATGCCGCGATGGGCACCAGGGTGAACAGGCCCATGCCCAGGATGGTGGGGGCCAGGAAGATCCAGGCGAGCCAGCGCTGGCTGTGCCGGCCGGACGCGGTCTGGGAAGTGGCGAGTGTTCCGGGCTTGGCGGCCTTGGCGGGCTGCTTCGGCCGCTCCCGGCGAGTGATGGTGGTACTCATGACTGCCTCCTCAGGGCCAGTTCAAGATCGCGCTGCATGGACTCGAGGGCCTGCTTGAGCTGGCGCTCGTCGCCGCTGACGGCCAGCGAGACGTTCTTCATCAGGGCCGTTTCGACGGCGGCCTGCTGGGGTGGCGCCGGGATGGGGCCGGTGGTGGGGTACTTGTCCAGCGTGTCGTAGAAGACCTTCCAGTGCGCCGGGCCTTTGCCCGAGTACAGCGCCTCGTTGACCATGGAGCGGCGCGCCGGGGTGGTCACCGGGTTGGGGAAGATCAGCTCCATGGCCTCGCGGCTGGCACTGAACTTGATCCATTCCCAGGCGGCGTCCTTGTCCTTGGCGGTCTTCATGATGGCGTAGCCGGCCGTGCCGAACTGGTGCCGCTGGCTCCGCCATTTGGGGAAGAACGCAACGTCGTAGTCGTTCTCCTTCATGCCGGCCTCGTGCAGGCCCTGGACCCAGTAGCCGCCGGCCGGGGTGGTGCCGATCCGGTTGGAGGCGAAGAGCCCCACCAAGGAGCTGCCGCCGCCTTCTTCGGGCCGGACGCCGAGGCCGTCCTTGACGAGGCCGCGGAGGTAGTCGAAGGTCTCGAAGACGCGGGGGTCGTCGGCGTTGGGTTCCAGCCACTGGTAGCCGCCGGAGCGCAGGTTGCGGGAGGGATCGTTGGCGTAGAAGGAGTCCCAGAGCCAGTCCCCGCCGGCGGACCGGGTCTCCTTCAGGAAGCTGGTGTCGTTGGCGTAGAGCCAGGGCACCACGCCGCCGAAGAGCCGGTTGGTCCAGTAATACGGGGTGAAGTCGGTCGGCCGGGCCTTGCGCATCGCGGCGAGGCTGTTGCGGAAGTCCACGTGCGTCCAGTCGTCCGCCGGGCGCTCCAAACCTGCCTGCGCGAAGGCGGTGGTGTTGTAGTACATGTTGGCGGCGTTCCAGTCCATGGGGAGTTGGAAGAGGCTGCCCTTGTACATAAAGGCCTCCACCAGGCTGGGGTGGACGTCGGCGAAGAACTCGGCCATGTCCGCGGCGTCGCGGCGCAGGTATTCGTCCAGCGGGTGGGCCAGCTTGTCCGCGAAGAGCTGCGCGCCCTCGGTGGCAACGTAGACGACGTCGGGCGGTGTGCCGGCGGCCACCATGGTGAGGATCTTGGTGAAGAAGTCTTTCCAGTCCACGGCCTGGATGGCCTGGACCTTGACCCGGATGTCCGGGTGGAGGCGGGTGAACGCGTCGATGGCGCGCTGGCGCGCGGCGGCATCGGCGGCTGTACCCATGATGGCAATGCTGAGGCTGTTGTCGCCCCGCCCGGGAATATCGGTTCCGGAGAGCCGGGGCCACGACGCCACCGTTGCTCCCACAATTCCTACTCCCAAGGCACCCAGGGCGGTCCGGCGCGAGAATTCACGCAGGCGGCCAGTTGTGGCACCGGTCATGTCAATTTTCCTTCCTAACACGTGTGAGGTAGCTTATGGCGCCGACCTAACACGTGTCAAGTGTCACATTCGGGTTGCTGGCGTCGTCGCTGGCCAACCCACGGCGCCCGCCCAGAAGTTACGCAATCCGGTCAGCCCGGGCCACGAGTCAACCGTGCGAGTCCTCCCAGTTTTCTGTGACACCCTTAACCGATGACCATTCCACGCCAGGCACCACCGCGGACCCCGGCCCGCCCCTCCCCGGGCTCCGGCTTTATGTTCGCGTTCGCCTGGCTCGCCTGCATTGTCGGTCTGATCGCCACGTACTACTACTTCGTCCAGACCACCACGGGCCAGTTCATCGATGAATCCGCGCTGGTTGAGGCCGTGGACATCCACGGGCCCGCGGGCAAGGCAGCCACCGAGTTCCTGGACTGGCTGCCCACCATCTCGCTGGTGGTGGCCGCCGTCGTGGTCCTGTTTGTCACGGTGATCCGACGGCGGTGGTCGGCCGCCGGGATCGCAGTCACCGCGTGCATCGGTGCGAATATCGCCACGCAGGTCCTGAAGGAAGTGCTGCCCGCCCGCCCGGACAAGGGTGTGGTGACGCTGGAACTGAACTCGCTGCCGTCCGGGCATACCACGCTGGCGGCGTCGGCTGCGGCGGCGGTGTTCCTGATGGCCTCGCCGCGGTGGCGTCCGCTGGCCGGTTTTGTGGGCGGCACCTTCGCCATCGCCTCGGGAGTCTCCACACTGATCAACCAGTGGCACCGCCCCGCCGATGTCGTCGCGGCCTTCCTCCTGGTGGGCGCGTTTATGATCCCCGCCGGCTGGCTGATCATGCGGAACGGCGCCGCGTGGAACGTGTGGGACGGCTTCGACAGGCACGTGGGCTCGGCAAAGATCTGGCTCACGCTGCCGGTGGTGATCGGGCTGGCTTCCGCGGGGGTGGCCGTGTATTCGCTGGCCAAGATCGCCCCGGGGCCGCTCCAGGATGACAGCACCACCAACTACTTCTGGGCCGGGATCTCACTCATCGTGATCGCAGGGTACCTGGCCACCGTAGCCACCACGTCGCTGTTCGCATATGCCGCACGACGGCGGGACGCGCCTAGGCGCTGAGCCAACCGCCGTCGTCGGGCACCGATGCCGGTGGTAGGCGCGCTTCACCGCACGTTCTGGAGTGCCCTGGACCGGCGAACTGACGCAGGTCCAACGATCGGCGCGGCCCCGAACCAGGCGAGCAGCATGAGGAGCAGTGCACTTCCGGACAGCAGTCCATCCACGATGCCGGCTGGCAGCAGGAAGATCATCTGGGCCAGCGTGACAACGCAGTTGATGACTGAAAGGGCCAGCCCCCAAAGCCGATTCCGGAGCAGTCCAACGGCGCCAATGATGCGGACGGCGCCGAACACGCCGCTCATCACCATCATCAGATAGAGGTGATCCTGGAAAAACGGGACGATGAAAGAGAAGCGCTGGCCAGCATCAGACTGGTCGACGCCCAGTAGTTGCAGAACAACGAATGCAACAAACACCCCGCCTTCCATGAGGCCGCCCTGGATGATCAGAAGCACCGCGGCGGCCCGGAACTTGGCCCTTTGGCGCAGTGTCTCGGTCTCAGCTTTATCCGGACCCATAGGTCGCTCCCCCTGCGGTATGAATTCGATCGTGGCAACGATCGAAACTGTACAGCGAGGCCGGGGACTGCGTGTAACGCCCCTACCTGCACTGAGGCGCGGCTCCCGTTAACGGAGCGGACGACGGCGGGATGCGCCAAGGCGCTGAGCCTCCCGCCGCCGTCGGACGCCGCCGCCGCGGGCGCCTTATGTGATCTTGCGCCGGTAGGCGGCCATGGCGAACACGTAGGCGAGTGCGAGGATGCCGACGCACCATGCCAGTGCGATCCAGATGTCGTTGCCCACCGGTTGCTGGGCAAACAGCGCGCGGATAGAGTTCACGATCGAGGTCACCGGCTGGTTCTCGGCGAACCAGGCCACCGGGCCCGGCATTGTCGCCGTCGGAACGAACGCCGAGCTGATGAACGGCAGGAAGATCAGCGGGTAGCTGAACGCGCTGGCGCCGTCGACGGTCTTCGCGGAGAGCCCCGCGATCACGGCCAGCCAGGTCAGGGCGAGCGTGAACAGGACCAGGATGCCGGCGATTGCAAGCCATGCGCCCACGGATGCTCCGGTGCGGAACCCCATGAGGAGGGCCACGCCGACGACGACCGCGACCGAGACGAGGTTGGCCACCAGCGAGGTGAGCACGTGCGCCCATAGCACGCTCGACCGCGCGATCGGCATGGACTGGAAGCGCTCGAAGATGCCGCCCTGCATGTCGAGGAACAGGCGGTAGGCGGTGTAGGCGATGCCGGAGGCAATCGTGATCAGCAGGATGCCGGGGAGCATGTAGTTGACGTACGACTCGTCGGATCCGGTATTGATCGCGCCGCCAAGCACATACACGAACAGCAGCATCAGCGCGATCGGCGTGACCGCGGTGGTGATGATCGTGTCCGGGCTGCGCAGGATGTGGCGCAGCGAGCGGCCGGTGAGGACGCCGGTATCGCTGAGGACGTGGGTGCTCATCGGGATGCCTCCTTCTCTTCTTGTTCTTCAGCCGTCTCACCGACGAGCGCCAGGAAGACGTCTTCGAGTGAGGGCTGCTTCTCGACGTACTCGATCTCGGCCGGCGGCAACAGCCGCTTGAGCTCGTCGAGCGTGCCGTTCTGGATGATCGTGCCCTTGTGCAGGATCGCGATGCGGTCGGCGAGATGCTCGGCCTCGTCGAGGTATTGGGTGGTGAGCAGCACTGTCGTGCCGTTCTGGGCGAGATCCTTGACGGTCTGCCACACGTCGATGCGCGCCTGCGGGTCGAGCCCGGTGGTCGGCTCGTCGAGGAAGATCACCTTCGGCTCGCCGATCAGGCTCATCGCGATGTCGAGCCGGCGGCGCATGCCGCCCGAGTATTCGGCTGCCTTGCGGCCGCTGGCCTCGGTGAGCGAGAAGCGCCCGAGCAACTCGTCCGCGATCGCCCCCGGGTTCTTCAGGTGCCGGAGCTTCGCGACCAGCACGAGGTTCTCCCGGCCCGTGAGCACTTCGTCAACGGCGGCGAACTGCCCGGTCAGGCTGATCGACTCGCGCACATCGCCGGGGTTAGCGGCGACGTCGAAGCCGTGCACCGTCGCGGTTCCCGCGTCGGCCTTCAGCAGCGTCGAGAGGATGCGCACGAGAGTGGTCTTCCCCGCCCCGTTCGAGCCGAGGAGCGCGAAGATGCTGCCAGCCGCCACCTCGAAGTCCACGCCGCGCAGGACGTGCAGATCCTTGTAGGACTTCTCCATGTTCTGCACACGGATTGCGGGTTCGCCGGTCCTGGTCATGACTCCATCCCCTTCGCCTTGTCGACCGCCTCGTTGAGACGGGCCCGTTCCTTGTCGATCCACCGCTTTCCGCCGTATGCCTGAGCGAAGCTCTCGGCGAATTCGATGGGATCTTCGCCGACAATCTCCCCCACAGGCGTGCCGTCGATGGCCGCGCGCTCCCACAGGTCCGCGAGGTCCGAGAACATCTGCACCATCGTGTCCCCCTCGGTGACCCCGCCGTAGTACATGAAGTACCGGTTGAAGGCCTTCGCCACGGTGAGGTAGGGCTCAGGCAAGGCGTCCAGCCGCGCCTTGGCCTGCTTGTACTGCTTCTTATGCTCGAGCGAGCCGGTCACCAGCTCGATCCATTTCGCTGCCATATCACTTTCCTCCCTTGCGGAGCTCTTCAAGCCGTTCGGACAGGAAGCTCCATGTGTTCCAGAATTCGTCCAGTTCCTTCGTGCCCTGAGCGTTGAGCGTGTACACCTTGCGGGGCGGGCCCTTCTCGGACGGCCGCTTCTCGACGTCCACCAGGCCCTTCTGCTCGATCCTGACGAGCAGCGCGTACACGGTGCCCTCAGCAATGTCGGGGAACCCCTGCGCCCGGAGCAGCGTGGTGATTTCGTACCCGTACGCCGGGTTCCCGGTCAGGAGGGCAAGAACGATGCCCTCCAGCGTGCCTTTGAGCATCTCCGTCATCTGTTTGCCCATCGGACACCTCCTCCACTACTCAGTGTTACTAGCTACTAGTACATAGTAGCGCTAAGTAGTGGAAGCGCAAGCCCTTCATCACCAGCCCTGGCAGGCGTTAAGGATGCGTTAAGATCGCGGGTTTTCCCGCAGAGGGCCCTTGGCCCGGTGCTACGCTCCGTTGGTTATTCACCCCAATCCCGCCTGCGCGGGGTACAGAAAGTAACCCGTTGACTGCACCCACCCGCTTCTCCATTCCCGCCAGCGTTCCCAACCCTGAACGCGACGGCGGACCCGGAAACCGGCTCACCCGGTGGCTGCTCGAACACACGGTCCCCCAGCCGGTGGGCCCCGAAACTGCTGAGGACCACGCCCCCACCCAGAGCTGGTGGAAGGTCATGTGCCTCACCGGGGTGGACTACTTTTCCACCCTCTCCTACCTGCCCGGCATCGCCGCCCTCGCCGCCGGGGCGCTCTCCCCGCTGGCCACCCTGCTGATCGTCGGCCTGACCCTGCTGGGCATGCTGCCGATGTACCGACGGGTGGCGCACGAAAGCCCGCACGGCCAGGGATCGGTAGCCATGCTGGAAAAGCTCCTGCCGTTCTGGCGCGGCAAGATCTTTGTGCTCATCCTGCTCGGCTTCGTCGCCACGTCCTGGATCATCACCATCACCCTCTCCGCCGCGGACGCCACCGTCCACATGCTGGAGAACCCCTACCTGCCGCACTTCCTCGAAGGCCAGGCGGTTGTCATCACCGTGGTCCTCCTGCTCATTCTGGGCGGGGTGTTCCTGCTCGGCTTCTCCGAAGCGGTGGCCGTCGCCATTCCCCTCGTCGCCATCTTCCTTGTGCTGAACGCCGTCATCATCGGGGTGGGACTGTACGACGCCGTCACGCAGCCAGGTGCCATGGCTGACTGGACCGCGGCGCTCACCTCCTCCGGGACCGGCTTCGGCGATATCGCCGGACCCGCCCTGCTTGCCTTCCCGCTGCTGGTCCTGGGCCTGTCCGGTTTCGAGACCGGCGTCAGCATGATGCCACTGGTCGCGGCCAACGGCGCCACCGCCGAGGAACGCCTGGCCGCCCGCGTCCGCAACACCCGGAAACTCCTCACCACAGCCGCCCTGATCATGAGCGTGTACCTCCTGGGCAGCAGTTTCGTGACGACGGTACTGATCCCCGCCGAGGCCTTCCAGGCAGGCGGCGAGGCCAACGGCCGCGCCCTGGCTTACCTGGCCCACGAGCTGCTCGGTAACGGCTTCGGCTCCGTCTACGACGTCAGCAGCATCCTGATCCTGTGGTTCGCCGGCGCCTCCGCCATGGCCGGACTGATCAACATCGTTCCCCGCTACCTGCCGTCCTACGGCATGGCCCCGGACTGGTCCCGGGCCGTGCGCCCGGTGGTGCTGGTGTACACCGCCATCAGCATCCTGATCACCATCGGCTTCAACGCCGACGTCAACGCCCAGGCCGGCGCGTACGCCACCGGCATCCTGGCCATGATGGTCTCCGGCGCCGTTGCGGTCAGCATCTCCGCCGCCCGCAACAAGAGGCGGCGCGCCGCCGTCGGCTTCACCATCCTGACCCTGATCCTGCTCTACGCGCTGGGGGCCAACGTCATCGCCAAGCCGGACGGCATTGCAATATCCGGTTTCTTCATCCTGGGCATCATTGTGGTCTCACTCGTCTCCCGGGTCAGCCGCACCACCGAACTCCGGGTCCACAACATCAAATTCGACGACGAAGCCCGCCGCTTCATTACCGACACCCTGGACTTTGACGGGCGGATCAACCTGATCGCGAATCGCCCGCAGGCCCGCGACGCCGCAGAATACCGTGAGAAGGAAGCCGAGCAGCGGGAGAACAACCCTGTGCCAGGAACCGCCGATGTGATCTTCCTTGAAATCGAGGTCACCGACCCCTCGGGATTCAGCGACGTCCTTGAGGTGCGCGGAATCGAAGTGGACGGACACCGTGTGCTCCGCGCCGACAGCCCGGCCGCGCCCAACGCCATCGCCGCTATCCTGCTGGCCCTCCGCGACGCCACCGGTGTCCGGCCGCACGCGTACTTCGAGTGGGCTGAAGGCAACCCCCTGGCGCACCTCATGCGCTACCTGCTGCTGGGACGGGGCGACACCGCCCCCGTGGTCCGCGAAATCATCAGGGAAAACGAACCGGATCCTGTCCGCCGCCCCGGCATCCACGTGGGCTGACGGGCACTCCGATGACCGCACGGGGCGACACCGCCGGGGTGAAGGGTCCGGGGCCGGCACGGTGGACAGGCAAGGCAGGCAAGGCAGCCAAAACGGCCAGGGCCCGCAAGGAGAGCGCCATCCGGCGGGCCCTCTCGCACCCCGTCCGGTCGGTGCCCCTGGCATTCCTGGCCGTCATCATCCTGGGCGCCGCCCTGCTGATGCTGCCCGTTGCCCGGACCGGCAGCGACCCCGGGGCCGACCCCCTCATGGCCGCCCTGTTCACGTCCGTGTCGGCTGTCTGCGTTACCGGGCTGATCACCGTGGACACGGCCACCTACTGGACCCCCTTCGGGCAGACCGTGATTCTGGGACTGATCCAGGTTGGCGGGTTCGGCATCATGACGCTGGCGACGCTCCTGGCCCTGCTGGTCCGCAAAAGCATCGGCCTCCGCGGCCAGCTCGTGGCGCAGTCCGAAACGCACACGCTCAACCTGGGCGACGTCAGCGCCGTGCTGCTCCGCGTCGCCCGGCTCATGGTGGGCATTGAAGCAGCCATCGCGGCGGTGCTGACCGGACGCTTCTGGCTGGCGTACGACCAGAACCCCGGCACGGCGCTGTGGCACGGTGTGTTCCACGCCGTCTCGTCGTTCAACAACGCCGGGTTCGCGCTCTACAGCGACAACCTCATCGGCTTCGCGGAGGATCCCTGGATCATCGTCCCCATCTGCCTGTCGATCATCGCAGGCGGCCTCGGTTTCCCGGTGATCATCCAGCTGCTCCGGGGAAACGTCAAGGCCCGGAACTGGAGCGTCCACCTCCGCCTGACCATTTACGGCACGCTGGTGCTCCTGGTTCTTGGCATCACGCTTTTCGCCGCGTTCGAATGGAACAGGGACGAAACACTCGGCGGGCTGTCCCTGACCGGGAAGCTGCTGGGTTCCCTGGCCGGCGGCGTCTTCCCCCGCACTGCCGGCTTCAACAGCATCGACTACGGCGCGGCATCACCGGAGGCCCTCATGGTCACCAACATCCTGATGTTCATTGGCGGCGGCAGCGCCGGCACCGCAGGCGGCATCAAGATCACCACGTTCCTGGTCCTCGGCTTCTCCATCTGGAACGAGGTCCGCGGCCGGGACGAGGTGACCATTGCCCACCGTTCCATCAGCGCTTCGTCCCAGCGCCAGGCCCTGTCCGTCGCGCTGCTCGGGGTGGCCGCGGTGGTGGCCGGCACGCTGGCGCTGCTGATGGTGACCGACTACAGCCTGGAGAAGGTCCTGTTCGAATCCATCTCCGCGTTCGCCACCGTCGGGATGAGCACCGGCATCACCTACAACCTCCCGCCGGCGGCGGAATGGGTGCTTATGGCTCTGATGTTCCTAGGAAGAATCGGCACTGTGACGGTCGCGTCCGCTCTCGCTTTGTCCTCCCGGCCCCGCCTTTACAGCCTGCCGGAGGAACGCCCCATCATCGGCTAGCACCGGCCGCAGCCGGGCCACCGGATACAATTGGATGCACTATGGATGACCCTCCTTCACATATGCCCTTGCCCCTCCACCTTCTGACCGGTTTACCGGCCAACGCGGGAGAGGGGCGCCCTAATGTATGAATCGATCATGATCGGGATCGGCCTCATCCTCACCGTCGGCACGGGATTGTTCGTCGCCTCCGAGTTCGCGCTGGTCAATCTCGACCGCAACGATCTGGAAGCACGCCAGGCCCGCGGCGAAAAGCACCTCGGCCCCACCATCAAAGCCCTGAAAATCACCTCGACTCACCTCTCGAGTGCGCAGTTGGGCATTACCCTGACAACCCTGCTCACCGGTTACACCTTCGAACCGGCCATCAGCTCCCTGCTGCGAGGACCCCTGCTCAGCGCAGGACTCCCCGAAGCTATCGTGCCGGGCTTAGGCGCGGTGGTGGGTATTTTCATTGCCACGATCTTCTCCATGGTGATCGGCGAGCTGGTGCCCAAGAACTTCGCCCTGGCGCTCCCGCTGGCCACCGCCAAGGTTGTTATCCCGTTCCAGGCCCTCTTCACGGCCGTGTTTAAGCCCGTCATTCTGCTGTTCAACAACACGGCCAACAAGATCATCAGGTCTTTCGGGATCGAGCCGAAGGAAGAGCTCTCCGGGGCCCGCAGCGCGGAGGAGCTCAGTTTCCTGGTCCGTCGTTCCGCCCTCGAAGGCGTCCTTGACCAGGACCATGCCACATTGCTGCACCGTACGCTCCGGTTCTCGGACCATAGCGCAGCGGATGTCATGACCCCTCGGGTCCGGATGACCGCCGTCGGCTCCGATGATACCGCCGAAGGCATCGTCACTCTGGCGACCTCTACGGGTTATTCACGGTTCCCGGTCATCGGCCGGGACCGCGACGAGGTCCTGGGCGTGCTGCACGTCAAGCAGGCCTTCGCGGTGGCTTTGGATGACCGCGGCACTGTCACGGCTTCCGATCTGATGATCAAGCCGCTCAGGGTGCCCGAATCCATGGGTGTCGACTCGCTCCTGGTGCTGCTGCGCAAGCAAGGACTCCAGGTGGCCATCGTTTCTGATGAGCACGGCGGAACGGCCGGCATCGTCACCCTCGAAGACCTCGTCGAGGAAATCGTCGGGGAGCTCGAGGACGAACACGACCGCGCCCGGGTGGGTGTGGTCCGCGTCGGCCGCTCCATCACCTTCGACGCGTCCCTCCGCCCGGATGAGCTCCTGGACCGTACGGGCATCAGCGTGCCCGACGGCGAGGAATACGACACCATGGCCGGGTTCGTCACCGACCAACTGGACAGAATTCCGGAACTGGGCGATGAAGTCGCCATTGACGGCGGCACACTCCGGGTCGAACGGGTGGTCGGCACGCACGTCGAACGGCTCCGGTTCACTCCGGACCCTTCCTCGGAGACACCCAAGAGTGCGCATGACCGGATCATCGACAATCTCACGCAGGAGCTGACCCATGAGTGAATACCTTCCCGGCATTATCTGGCTGGTGGTTCTCCTGGTCATCAACGCCTTCTTCGTCGGTGCCGAGTTCGCCGTCATTTCCGCCCGGCGTTCCCAGATCGAGCCCAAAGCCGAGGCCGGCAGCAAGGCCGCGAAAACCACGCTCTGGGCCATGGAACACGCCACCCTCATGCTGGCTACCAGCCAGCTGGGCATCACCGTCTGCTCGCTGGTCATCCTGAACGTCTCCGAACCGGCCATCCACCACCTGCTGGAAATCCCGCTCGGCCTGACCTCGCTCTCGGGCGAAGCAATCGGCATCATCGCCTTCGTGGCTGCCCTGCTGCTGGTGACATTCCTGCATGTGGTCCTGGGCGAGATGGTCCCCAAGAACATCTCGTTCTCGGTCCCCACCCGCGCGGCCCTGATCCTGGCCCCGCCCCTGGTCATAGTCGCCCGGATCTTCAAGCCGGTCATCTGGACACTGAACGGGATCGCGAACTCCATCCTGCGCCTGTTCAAGGTGGAGCCCAAGGACGAGGCCACCAGCGCCTACACCCTGGACGAGGTCGCCAACATCGTGGAGCAGTCCACCAGGGACGGTATGCTCACCGACGCCAGCGGCACCCTGACAGCGGCGTTCGAATTCACGGCCAAGACCGTGGCAGACGTGGAAGTGCCCATTTCCGAGATGGTCCTGCTTCCCGCGTCCTCCACACCGGCGGACATCCAACGCGCCGTGGCCGAGCACGGCTTTTCCCGCTACATCCTCACCGACTCCGACGGCGTGCCTTCGGGTTATCTGCACCTGAAGGACGTCATGGACCTGACATCCGCGGAGAAGTTCGGCCAGCCTGTGCCCGCCAAGCGGATCCGGCGCCTGGCGTCGGCCTTCAGCGGCAGCGAACTGGAGGACGCGCTGGCCACCATGCGCCGCACCGGCGCCCACGTCGCCCGGGTTTTCGACGCCCATGGCAACACCACCGGCGTCCTCTTCCTCGAGGACATCATCGAAGAACTGGTCGGCGAAGTGCAGGACGCCACGAGCGCCTAACCCGGACCGGCCGACTTCACCGTTGGCGATCGGAAGCACAAAGGGTGCGGCTCCAATGGAGCCGTACCCTTTGCCTGTTGCACCGCCTTTCCGGCCGTTACTCCTTGCCGATGTTCTGGGTCCCGACCGGCTCGCCTTCCGCCCTGTTCGTCCGCCTGTTTATCAGCCAGGTGATGAACCAGAGCACCACCCCGATCGCCATCAGTCCGCCGGCGATCTGGTACTGGATGACGTTGCGGCCCACCCACGGCCCGGCGAGGAAGGCGCACAGCAGGGCGGCGAGCAGCGGCAGCTGCCCGGGCGAGGTGAAGAACACCTTGCGGTTGGGGTCCCGCTTGCGGCGGAGGACCAGGCAGGCCACGTTCACCACGGTGAAGACGCACAGCAGCAGGAACGCCGTGGTGCCGGAGAGGTTGGCCACGATGTTGCTCTTGGGGTCGCTGGTGACGTACCAGATCAGTCCCAGCGCGAGGACTGTGGAGAACAGGATGCCGGCCCACGGGGTGCGGCGGCCCGGCAGGACCTTCCCCAGGGCAGGCGGCAGGACGTTCTGGCGTGCCATGCCGTAGATCAGCCGGCTCGCCATCAGCATGTTGATCAGCGCGGTGTTGGCAACGGCGAACACCGCGAGGAACGGGAAGACCCTGTCGATGGGGAAGTCCGGCGAGCCCTTGTGCACCACTTCGAGCAGCGCGGCGCCTTCTGCCTCGCGGATGTTTTCCAGCTCGGTGGGCGACAGCACGCTGACCACGGAGACGGCCACCAGCATGTAGAGGAGCACGGCGATGCCGAGGCCGGTCAGCATGGTCCGCGGGAAAATCTTCTCGGGGTGCTTGGTCTCCTCCACCATGTTCACCGAATCCTCAAAGCCCACCATGGCGAAGAAGGCGATGGAGGTAGCGGCGGTGACGGCCAGGAACAGGCCCTTGTCCTGGTAATCGTTGAAGACGAAGATTTCCCCGGTGTTCCCGGTGCCCTGCGTCATGACGTAGAAGCCGACGCCGATCACGATGGACAGTGCAATTACCTCCACCAGGGTGAGGACCACGTTGAACTTCACGCTCTCCCCCACGCCGCGCAGGTTGATCGCGGCCAGCAGGACCATGAAGCCCATGGCCACGGCGGTGATCACGCCCTGGGCGGGCATCTCCATCCAGCCGTTGATCCTCAGGCCGCCGAAGAAGTTCTGGGCGAGGACGTTCGCGGAGGTGGAGGCGCTGGTGACGCCGGAGCAGACCACGGCAAATGCCACCAGGAACGTGACGAAGTGGATGCCGAACGCCTTGTGCGTGTAGAGCGCCGCCCCTGCCGCGTGCGGGTACTGCGTGACGAGCTCAAGGTAGGAGAACGCGGTCAGCGTCGCGACGACGAACGCCAGCAGGAACGGCAGCCAGACGATGCCGCCCACCGTCCCGGCCATGGTTCCGGTGACGGCGTACACGCCGGCGCCGAGGATGTCGCCGACGATGAACAGCAGGAGGAGCTTGGGGCCAAGGACCCGCTTGAGCTCATGGGGCTCTGCCTCCGGTTTTGCCGGAAACAGGTCATCTGAAGTGGTGCTCATGGCTCTGACCTCCACACACTCTAAATATCAACGCGGCCTAATTCAGGGTGATCCTTTCGCGCCACTTTGGCAACAGGTCAGGTTGGGCGCTCGGCCGCCCGGATTTTCCCCTTGCGGCGCCTTTTGCGCAGGGCCACAATGGGCGGATCACCGTTGCGACGACGACTGGGGGGAACCATGATCCTGAAGACCACGCCCGAATCGGAAGCAGCGGGACTGACGGCGGAATTTTACGACGACGACACTCGCTCAGTCGGTTACGTCACCACCCAGACGAAGGCCATGGCGATCAACCCCGAAGCCTTCCAGGCCTTCGAAACGATGCTGCACTTCATCACGGCTTCGATGGACCTGCGCCGCTATGAGCTCATCACCCTTGCGGCGGCGCAGGCTATCGGATCCACGCATTGCCGGCTGGCCCATGGAGCCAAATCGCTGCGGGCGTTCACGGAAGACGAACTCAGCGCCGTCGCCCGGGATTTCCGCAATGCGGGGTTGACCCCGGCCGAAGTAACCATGATGGAGTACGCCGAAAAACTCAGCCAGGACGCGACGGCCATGACCGAGGCCGACACCTTGGAACTGCGAAGCCACGGCTTCACGGACCGCGAAATCATGGACATCACCCTGGTGGCGAGCGCGCGAAACTTCCTGAGCCGCACGCTCCTTGCCTTGGCCGTAGACGTCGATGTTCCGCCAACCCTCAGCCCGGACCTTCAGGACGCTCTCCTGGCACCGCTGGCCTCCCGCCGCCCCATGTAGCTCGCATTAAACGTCCCAACCCGCGCGTTTCACGACGTTAATTGCCAGCCAGTTGGGTCTGCCCGGTCAGGGCAGCGGACAGACGATCTTGCCGCCAGTGAGGACATAGTTCAGGGTGATGTCCATGGAGGATGCTGTCTGGTCCAGGTAGGTCGCCGTGACGCGTATCGTCAAGGAGCCACCGGCCGGATTGTCCTTGATGATCTGCGACGACTGCGCGGCCGGGCTTGCAGTCAAAACAATGTTGCCGGAGCCCAACGGGACGAGGATCGTTGGCCCGGTGTAGCCGGTGCCGTAAGTGCCGTTGGCCTGCAGTGCCCCGTACGTGATCGCTGCCGGTGCCGCCGTGGCCGTCACGCGGAGCGTTGCCGTCTTGTCCGAGTTGCTGTTGGTGCATGTAAGTGACCCGAGCGCCGGGCCGGGCCAGGCGCCGTTGGCGGTGGCCGTCATGGTGGCCGTGGCCGACTGCTGCCAGAGGGCTGAGGCCGAAACCCCGCCAACTCCCAGCAGCACCGTCAGCACGAAGGCGCCGACCGCCAAAGCCGCTCCCGGTATCCGCGCGAAGGTCTTCACACCGACGCCCCGGCGTCGGCCTTGTTCGACCGTCCGCGGCCGCGGATACCCTTGACCACCAGCAGAGCACCGTATCCGATCAGGCCTGCAGCGCCGAGCGTCACCCACAGGTTGCGGTCGGCATGGCCCAGCGCGTTGGCCGCGTAGCCAACGTACGGAACGGCGTAGAACAGCTTGCCTTTGACCTGCAGTTCACGCACGGGCTCGGCATCGCTGACACCGTTGTTGTCACCCTTGGTGATGAGGGTCTTCTCCCCCTCCTGGGTTGCGGCGAAGCCCACGATGCGGTGGGTTTCGACGTCGGGCCGGCCGGAGTACATCTGGAAGGTCACCACGTCGCCGTACTTGAGTTCTCCGAAGTCCACCGGCTTCATCACAAGGAAGGTTCCCGGCGGGAATTTCGGGGCCATGGAAGGGGTCAGCACAGTGTAGGTCTGGGATCCCGTGGCGCGGGGAACCACGATCAGCACCAGCGCCGCGAAGACGGCGACCATCAGCACTACGAGGTTCAGGAACTTGCCTACGGCAGGAAGGGTGATGCGGCGCTGGGTCGCCCCACCGACGGCGTTGCTGCCGCCGTGAGCCGTTTGGGCCGATGCTTCAACAGCCTGGTCAACGGGCATCAGCTCAAGCGCAGCCACTTGGCACCCCGCAGAGCTGGCGGGCGGTGAGCGGAAGGCTGATGTTCACGGCTTGGCCTTTCAAGAGGATGGAGGTGGAGGAGCTGAGGCTGACCTGGAAGCACAGTACGGTGCTTGCCGCCTTGGGGACGGCTGCGGAGGTGAGTCCCGCCGCCGTCAGCGGCGCGTATCCGGTCGCGGTGTTGCAAGCTGCGACGGTCGAAGCGAACTTTGCACTCACCGTCACGTACTGCGCCAGGGTCCCGAGTCCGACGTTGGTTACCGTAGCCTGTTCCGCAGTGATGCTGGTGCTGAACGTGCCGCCGGCGTTGGAGTTGTTGCCGACCACCAGGCTGGCGTACACGGGAGTAGCCGGTGCGAGTGATGCGACCGAGCCTAGGCTGATGGTTGCCGACGTCCCCCCGGGGAGGCTCATGTTGGTGGCCTGCCCGGAGGGGCTTGCAGTGAGGCTGACGTCGAACGATGCGGAGGTTACGGTTCCCGGAGCGGCTGAGGTGCCGGCGTTCCACAGGGCGAAGGTGCCCTGTACTGCCAGCAGCGCCAGGACTACCGCTGCTGCGATGAGTGCCCCGGCACGCAGCATCCGCGGGATCCGCATTGTTCCTCCTGGTCCTGATCCAATTCTGTCCTGATAGGCGGCCGGCTGATCCGCCGGCCGCCGAGTCCAGACTAGGACAGGCCGTCACCTGCGCTGTTGACCTGGGTCAGGGTGAAACCGACATTGTTGAAGTTGTAGGTTGCGTTGACGTCGGCGCGGTTGGCTGTGGCGGCCTTGAATTCGAAGGTGATGGTCGCCGTGACCGTCTGCGTAGCTCCCGTCGGGGTCAGCGGGTTGGAAACAGGATCGCCGGCGACAGTCAGTACGGGAGCGGAAACCGTGACGTTCGCGGGAGTGAAGCCGTTGGTTGCGGTGATCCCGGAGGTGGCGATCTCGGCGGCCATCTTGTCACCGGCAAGCGTCACGTTGAGGTTCTGCGTGAACGTGAGCAGGTCGCCCGGGACCACCTTGTAGGTGGAGATAGTGACAGGATCGCCGTTCCGGTCGGTCCAGGCGCCGACGCCGTTGACGACGTTCAGGTCCCCTGCAACGATGGTGCCCGGCGTCTGCGTGGCCGATGCGTTCCAGTTGGCCAGCGTGCCGCCGCCGCCCAGCAGCAGTGCTGCGCCCAGTGCGATAGCTGCAGATCCCTTGATCAATGTGCTGTTCTTCATGGTGTGTCCCCTCAGACTTTTACGTGCTTGCTTTTCTAACTGAAAGCAACATTGCACGCCGTAAATCAGGAGAAAGCGGGGTATTCCGTCAAGGTTTCCTCAAGATACTCCAAGTCTCACAACAGGCGCCTGACCTGCAGTTTCTTCGAATAGGCCGCTTTTCGGTCGCCGAAAAATAGTCAAACAAAGTTAGTAATTCCAGTCAATCAAAGTTAGTAATTCCGCCGGTGCCTCAGCCGCGGAAGCACCACCGCAAAGACACCTGCCGCCGCAAACCCCAGGACGCCCGTAGCTGAGACTCCTGCACCAAGGGTGGCCAGCGCCGTCACCCCGGACAGCATGACGGGCCCGCCGGTTGATCCCGCATCGGCGATGAACCGCCACAATCCCAGGAACTGGCCGCGTCCGCGGTCGGGCGAAAAGTCGGCGCCGAGGGTCATGATCAGGCCGGAGCTGATGCCGTTCCCGAAGCCGATCAGCAGCGAGGCCAGCAGCAGCCCGCCAAAGGACGCAGACAAAGGGATGAGCAGCATCGCGATGCCCATGATGATGGTGGACGGGATGGCCACGAACAGCCTGCCGCGGCGGTCCATCACCTTGCCCGCCGGGTAGAACACCAGCATGTCGATCGCCCCGGACAGTCCGTAAATCACGGAAGCCTGGGCCGGATCCATGCCCAGATGGTCCGCCCACAGCGGGATGACCACCTGGCGGGACGCGCGCAGCGCGCTGAGCAGCAGGACCCCCACACCCAGCGTCAGGAACACGCGGGCATGCGAAACCGCCACATTCCGCAGCGTCGGCTCCGGACCCTTGTGGCCGCCGTCGGGCGCTGGCGGGACCACCAGGTCCGGGATGGTGACCGCCAAAACGGCGGCGGCCGCCATGCCCACCACCCCCACCCAGTACGCTCCGGCGATCCCGGCGAACTGCATCACGCCGGCACCAATGAACGGCCCCACAAAGACGCCGATCCTGCTGACCCCGCCCAGCGTCGACAGCGCCCGCGCCCGGAACTGGACGGGCACCGCCTCGGTGAGGTACTTCTGTCGCGCCAGGCTGAAGACGCTCGCGGCCATCCCGACGACGGCCATCGCCACCGCGAGCAGCCACAGTCCGTTGGAAATCATGGAAGACATGGCGGCGGCCGCGAGCGCCAGGGCACCCACAGCCGCGGCGCCGACGATGGACCAGCGTTCGCCGAACTTGAGCGTGATGAGGGACGCGGGAAGGTTGAAAAACCACGAGCCGAGCCCGATCAGGGTGACGATCAGCGCGGAGACCGCCACCGAGGCGCCGAGGTCACGGGCGGAGAGGACCACTACCGGAAGGACCGCGCCTTCGCCGATGCAGAACAGCAGTGCCGGCCCGAACGCGGGTATGGCGATGCTTCGGAAGTTGAACGGCTGCGGGGTTCCGGGCGAAGTCATCAGATTTATCTTATGCCGCCGGAAATTCGCCAGCTTTCAGGGGGTCACAAGCGGCCCCGCGAGGACTAACGTTTGCCTTGTGGGGCACTTTCGCCTGCCCCGCACAGCCAAGGAGGTCTCATGGGTGAAGTGTGGATCCGCACCATCAACAACGGTTTGGTCCGGGCCGACAAAGTTACGGAAATCGCGTCCACCCGGGGGTCTCTGCATGAGGACCAGGGTTTTGCGCTGAAGGTCATCGTGGACGGCAAGGCCCACGTCGTCATTGACGACGGCGATCTGCCGGGCAGGCTTCCCGAACGGCTGGAGCACGCGCAGCATCTGGAGGATGCCCTGCTGTTCGCCCTCGACGAGGCCCGCGAAGCCGACGCATCCATGGTGGTCTTCTTCGAGCCGGAGAGCGACCGCTGGGCCCTCGCCGCGGCGGCGGAGCTGGCCGGCGGGATTCCCGCCGTCGGATAGCGCCGTCGGACAACGCCCGACGGCGGCCCTCCACAAGGCGCGAACGGACAGTTAAGCCCCTTCGAAACAGGGCCTCAAGTGTCCGTTCGCGCTAAATGAAGCGTGGGTCAGGCTGCGGCGTGGCTGAACTCGGCCGCATGGGTGGTGACGCGGCGGGGCGCGAGGATGCTCAGCGTGCAGTGGGTCTGCTGCGGGTCAATCCTGGCGGGCAGGTGATGGGTCTCGGAACAGACCTGAAGCTGACGCAGAGCTTCGGGATCCACGCGGGCGTTCCGCACGTCCAATTCCAGGTCCAGGTTGTGCTTCAAAGCGTTGGCGCGTTTCACCACCACGTAGAGGGCCTGGATGCTGTGGACGGTGACGTGGCCCTTGGCGAGAACCTGGGCCTTCGCGTGGTCGAGATCTACACGGACGAGAATGCTGAGCTTTTCGGACAAGATGATCATGCCTTCCTTGCTTGGCTGCGACGCTGCAGCCGGGGAGGCCGCGACGCTGCGGCCAATGGCCGCGCCTCTGCAGCCTCATCCAGAGTAGGCAACGAATGTGATCTGCGCAACATTTGAGCTCAGATATGTCGCGCACACCCAGCGAGCACCAGGCCATGATCTTCCTCAGCCTTCCTCATGCGCACTCGGGACTACCTGGGCCGGTACACGTCGGCACGGTGGTCGACCCGCAGGATGCTGATGCTGTTGTGTTCCTCATCAATGGAGTACAGGACTCGGTAGGGGCCACGCCTGGCCGAGTGGAAGCCGGCCAGGTCCCGCTCCAAGGCCCTGCCTACCCGCTGAGGGTTTCTGGAGAGGTCGCCGTAGACGAATTCGATGATGGCCGGCATGATCCGGGGAGGCACGGACTGCAGGTCCCGGCGTGCGGTGGGCGAGAAAATGACCTCATATGCCACCGGGGCTCAGCCCTGGTGCTTGGGGACGCCGAACTCTGCCCGGATCTGCTCCTCGGACAGGCCCTTACCCTCGGCTATGTCCTGTTGGGCCTGGGCAAGGTCTTCCCGGATGTTCGGCTGGGAAAGCCAGAACAGGGATTCCTGCAGCGCCTCCCATTCATCGGTTCCGATGATCACGGCCGCGGGTACGCCGTTCTTGGTGATAACCACCTGGTCATGGGTCACAGACGCGGCGTCCACGAGCTCGGAAAGCCTGGCCTTCACGGCAGAAATCGGTAAAGTTTGCATGGTTAAGCGTAGGTCCGAATTAGGGTCATCACAAGACCTGAATTTCTCCGCTGGCCGCCGAAACGGGGACGCTCGACCGGGACTTCTGATACGTTTGCCCAATCTCAGCTACAGAAGGGGATTCGCATGTCCGGCACGTATGACGTCGATGTGGTCAGAGAGTTCAACGCTCCGCTGAGCCGGGTCTGGGCGGCCTGGACGGTGCCCGGCGACCTGCGCCAGTGGTGGGGACCAACAGGTTTCACATGCCCGCGCGCGGAAGCCGACGTTCGCCCCGGCGGCCGAATCCTCGTGACGATGCGCGCGCCCGTGGAGTGGGGCGGGTTCGAGCAGCACAGCACATGGAATATCACCGAGTTGGAACCATTGCGTCGCATCCGCTACGTGTTCAACTTCGCTGATGCCGATGGCAACCGCATCACGCCGACAGAGGCGGGCATTCCAGCCGATGGCATTCCCGCCGACGGTGAACACGAGGTCGTGCTGACCGACCTCGGCGACGGGCGCACGATGCTACACATGACCGAGCGCGGGTACGGTACCCAGGAGGCGCGGGACTTGTCGCAGAGCGGCCTTGAGCAGTGCCTCGACAAAATGGCCACGCTCGTGGAGGGACGGCAGTAGGATCTGGAGCATGCATATTGCCGTTCCAGGAGGTACCGGGACCGTTGGCCAACATGTCGTCTCTCTTGCCAGGGACCGCGGACATCTGGTGGCAAGCCTGACCCGATCAGAAGGCGTGGACCTGTTCACCGGCCGCGGGCTGCACGAAGCCCTGCAGGGTGTGGACACCGTTATTGATGTCTCCGGAATCCAGACAATTTCCACCAGGAAGGCGGTGGACTTCTTCACCGCCGCCACCCGGAACCTGCTCGCAGCTGAGCTGGCGGCTCAGTCGAGGCACCACATTGCGCTCTCGATCGTGGGCATCGATAAGGCTGCGTCGGGACTGTACGCCGGGAAGCTCGCGCAGGAGGATACAGTCCGGCACGGAGAAGTGCCCTGGACCATCCTGAGGTCCACTCAGTTCCACGAGTTTGTCCCCATGGCTATCAGCGCCGCGTCGATTGGCCCCGTGGTACTGGTTCCTCAGATGATCACTCAGCCGGTCGCAGCGCGGGAGGTGGCTGCGGCGTTGGTGGACGCGGCCGAGCAGGGACCCCGCGGACGGGTTGCTGATCTTGGCGGGCCCCGTCGGGAGCAGCTCGCGGATCTGGTCCGCAAATACTTGCGGAAATCCGGGCAGCGGAAGCTGGTGGTGAAGGTACCGGCACCCGGCGCCATGGGTCAAGCCATGCGTCGCGGTGACCTGGTCCCGGCGGCAGGCTCCGCCGTCGGGCGCCAGACATACCAAGAGTGGCTGGAAACCAGGCGTCCAGTTGCCTAGTGGCGCTGCCTGTGGCGCATGACCGCCGCCGCGAGCCCCATGGTACCCATGAGGGACCCGAGGATGATTGCCAGGCCTGTGAGGTATTCAAGAATGGTCATCGTTGACGCACCTTTCATATGGCTGATGCGCTGACGCTAGTGATCGATGCTCAGGATCAGCCAAAGATGGCAGGGTGCATTCCCGCAAGATTGGCGCCCACTCAAAAGAAGGAGGCGGGGGGAAGGGGGAAGCTACCGGTACCCGTCCACGATCGACGCCGCGATTTCCTTGTACGCCCGCCGTGTCTCGGGCTTCAGCACGTCCAGGGTGACCAGGTCGCCGTCGGCCACTCCACGATCGTGAGGGACGGCGATCAGCTGGCGGCAGATCCCGGCGAGGTGTTCCTCGATGGCGTCCTTGTCCACGCGGGAGGAGACCTCGTCCTTGTCCGTGATGACCACCACGGCGTTCCGGGCCAGGTCCTCGTACCCGTGGCTCGCCAGCCAGTGCAGGGTGCTGCGGGCACGCTTGGCCCCGCTCACCGCATAGCCGGCGGCGATGATGAGGTTGTCCGCCGACTGCAGGATCCCGCTCATGGCATTGTGGGTCACGCCGGTGCCGCAGTCGGTCAGGGCCACGGAGTAGTAGTTGGAGATGAGCTTGCGGATCCGCAGGTACTCGGCGGCCGTCAGCGAGTCCGAGACCTCCGGGTCCTGCTCCCCCGCGATCAGGTGCAGCCGGCCGGCGTGGTGCATGTACCGGGCCAGGGCGGTGAGCGAGTCAACGCCCTCGATGTTCGCCAGCAGGTCCGTGATGGTGCGCGGGCTGGCCTGCTGGTAGATGCCCTCGCCGAGGGCGCGTTCCACGAGGTCGCCGGAGTCCGGGTTGGCGTCGATGGCGCAGGGCGGGTCGCCGCGGAATTCGGCCAGCGTCAGGCCCACGCCCACCGTGGTGGAGGTTTTGCCGATGCCGCCCTTGAGGCTCAGCACCGCCGTGTTGTAGCTGCCCTGCAGCTGGCGGGAGATGCGGCGGCCCAGTTCGTCCTCCTCGCGCTGCTTGGCGCTGGGGCCCATGTTCCAGGCCCCGCCCGTGAGCGAGTAGAGGGCGCCGCGGACGCCGCCCACCGGCCGGGGCTTCTGCTCCTTGACGAACAGGCCCGGGGAGCTGATGAAGTCGGGCATGGGGCTGTCGGCGATGATGTCCGCGGTGGTGGGGCGGATGCGCCGGAACGCCGGTGCCGGCTCCGGCGCTTCCTCAGGAAGGTACGACGACGGCGGCGCGGCTTCGTCGCCGTCGTACGCCAATGCGGGGCTGCCATAGTCCGGCTCGGCCGGCTGCCCGTCCTGCGGCGTCGCCTGCGGCAGCGGGGTCACCGGCGGCCTGGCGGGCCGGCGGGTGGGCGCCGGGACAGAGCTGATGGGAGGAGAGGTGATGGGGGCAGAAGGTGCCGGACTGGTCTGGTCTGCGGCGGCCGCCGCCTCCGCCCAGGAACTGCGGCGCGGTACCGGGGTGCCGGCGTCGGGGGTGCTCGAAAGATCTGGCGTTACGGCTGGCATGGTTCCTGTCTGGGCATCCTGCAGCGCACTGTCGGCGCGACGGAGGTCACGGCGTCGCCGGGGCGGTTGCGGTAGCCCTGCATCTTCTGCGATGGGGCGTGCGTTCTGATCCGCCGGATCGGGCATGTCTGTCCCCCCAGGACTTTCGGCACAAGGTTCTGCGGCACTTTACGGACTGATTCAATCTGTAAGTCTAGGCGCTGGGGCGGAATTGCGAGGTCAGCCGCGGGTGAGCGCGGCGATGACGACGGCGGCGGTGAGGACCAGAAGCACGGCAAGAATGGCGTAGGCCTGCCATTTGGGGCGGCCCTTATGCGGGTTGATATCGATGTAGGGCATGGCTAGCTGCGGATACTCCTCGTGGCGGTCACCCGCACTGCGCGTCGCTTCCGGCGCAGCACCTGGTACATCGCAAAAAAAGGAATCAGCAGTGTGCCCAACAGTGCGCACAGCGCCAGGACATAGTCAATGAGAGCCACAACGGTCTCCGAACGTTAGAGTGATCCCCCATGCGATCAGAGGTCACCCTATCGGTCCGTCACGGGATTGACAAATCGCGTCAACGGCGCGGCGCGCTGGGCATGCTTCCGGTCACCAGATGGATCCCTCCGGACAAGATTGATTTCCGTCTCGCAGCTGTTCCTAACGGCCGGCGCCGGACGAGACGGCCACCAGAATGAAGGTCAGCAGCCAGAAAATTCCGACGAAGTGCTGGCGTTGTAAGGGCTATATCGTTCCGGGCATCAGAAAGCCGGAGATCATCATCGCGAGCTGATCTCCGGCTCTCTGCACGGGATGCGTCTGGAGCTATTCCCCAGCGCTCCTCCTAGCTAGGCCGCAACGAAGAGTCGAATGGCTCGCTGCGCATCGATGGCGGATCCGTCAGCCATCTCGAAGAAGTAATTACACTGCCACTGCTGGGATTTTTTCGCCTGCCGATTCGTCGTAGCTGACCACGGCGGATAGACGCGGAATCCTCGCTTGCCTCCGGCGCCGCCCACGGACACGACGCCGTGCTTGACCAGCGCCGCCTTCGGAAACGCGAATGCTCCGACTCTGGAATCCTCCCGCACGCAGACCACTAGCATGTCGGGGTCCTCCTCCGCAGGCAGAGGTTCGGTCGACCCACCGAGAGAGCGCCGCCACACCGTCACGAACAATCCCACCTTCGTCGGGGTCAGCTTTCCGACCCTGAACCGAACCGGAGACCGACCGATTGCCGAGATCGCGGCACCGTACCCAGCGTTGTCGGCCTCGACTATGGCGGGCGAACAGACGAGGGCGAGGCCGCCGAGAACCCTCATCACCATGGCGACATCCGGATGGACCTGAACACCAGACATAGCACTCCCATCGAAACGAATCCCCGACAGGAACGACGGGGCAGCACACGAAGAGCTCAGCCTCACCACCCCGACGATATCCGCACGTGCACGTCTTCCGGAAAGAGGATCCTGGGCAACGAATCGTCTGATTCACAAACGACCGATATCTTTAGTCCCCAATGAGGCAACAGGTGCCTGTGCGCAGCCGGCGTGCCTTGGTGGGACGGTTCGACGGGCCGCGGTGCACGGTTCCGTCCCGCGGCCCCTGTCCTTCGTCTGCCGGCGGGGCGTACTCTGAGCGCACACCGGGTACCGGCGCGACGCCGGGGCCCTCAATACGCGTTCACTCGGGAAGGCAGCATTCATGGGGATGAACATCAAAGGCCAATGGGACCGGCTCGATCACGCCACACAGCAGTGGCTCATCGACCACCCGGGATGCCTGATCCTGCCGCGCACGATCACAGCGACCATCTGCAAGGAGACCGGCGGAACCGACGAGGGTGACCGGCACGGCGAGACGGTGCTCTCCCAGGACGACCGTGACTTCATCCAGGCCAAGGCACACGAGGCCCGGACCGATCCCCCGGAGTACCGGTTCTTTGACTCCGTACAACCGTGAACAGCGGGGCACTTTGCGCCATCCCGGGTACCGCCCGTGCCCCGGAAGAGAGCGGAGCCCGGCTCAGCGGCACCTCGGCATAAATCGCGGATGGCACGGGCTGCGTCCAGGATCCGGCGGGCCAGGATGATGCAGTAGTCATCGCTGAGCAAGGCGGCGGTGGCGGCCCTGACCACGGTGCCGAGTGAATGTTATCGCCCTCGCCCGTTCGCCTTGTTCGCCCGGCGATAGGATGAAAGTGTCCCGCCGGCATGGGCCGGCGGACCGGCCATGGATAGGAGAGCCATCATGGGTTTAGGTGACAAGATCAGGCACGCCGCCGAGAAAGCCGGCGGCAAGGGCAAGGAAGCCGCAGGAAAGGCCACCGGCAACGAAAGCCTCAAAGCCGAAGGCAAGACCGACCAGACGAAGGCCGGCCTGAAGCAGGCCGGGGAAAAAATCAAAGACGCCTTCAAGAAACACTGACCCGAAACCCGAGGCCCGGAGCCTTCCCAGCCCTGGCCCCGGGGCCCGCCCGGCATGTCCACCGGAACCAAAGAGAGGACCACCTCATGAATGCTGAACCGATTCCGCCGCCGGAGCCGGTGCACGGCCCCGGGCCCGCTCCCGCCGTTGCGAATCGGCCGGCAGTAACCCGCTCAGGCATGATCTGGGTGGCCACCGTGGCCACCCTGATGCTGCTGATCCTGCTCATCGCCTTCATCGTGCAGAACCAGGACAACGTCAGGGTCAGGTTCTTTGGCCTGGACGGGACAATTTCCCTGGGCATGGCCCTGTTTATCGCCGCCGTCAGCGGCGGGGTCCTGGTCGCCGTGGCAGGCGCCGGGCGGATCATCCAACTCAGATCCCACCGCCGCCACGAACAGATCCCACCGCAAACAGCCTGAGAGCGACCCTCAGTGCGAATTCAGGTTGCCTGTTCCCTCGCGCCCCTGCCCGCGCGCTCCTCATACACAACGCGTCGCCTAGAATTCGGCCATTTCACTTACTTGCTTCTCTCGGCGTCCCGACAGAACCAAGGAATGAGAAGGCGCCCTTGCAGCTGTTCCGGCGCTTCCCGACTGGCTATTCTTCGAACTGCCGGCTGATGAAACCTGACATGCCGGGGATGGCACGCCATGTGGATACCTAATCTGTGCCCATGCCCGAAGAATAGGGCAGCAGCCGCTCACCGGTTGAGCGCGATCACCACCACCGCTGCCGTGGCCACTGCCAGGGCGGCCAGCGCAACGTAGGAAACCGCCTGAAATCGGCGACGGCGGAGCTCATTCCGTGTGTCGCGCGCGTACTGTGGACCCCCATATTTACCCATGCCGCAAGGCTATGAACACTGGCTCAAGGTTTGCTCAAGTCGCGCCGAATGTGACCTCCGTAGCTACCGGAGGCGCGATGCGGTTGACTGTCCAGATGGAATCCCACGGGTTTGCCGATCTCGCCAAAAAGGACGTAACGCCCGACGCCGGGACGGTCGCCGAGGTGCGTCCCGCCGGTGCTGCGGACCTGGAGGCGATCGCCTCAATCGAGCACGCCAGCGGCCGCGGTCCGTTGAGCCCTTCGGCCATGGCTGCCGCTGTGGCGGACCCGGACAGGCACGTTGTACCGCCCTCACGCTTGGCCGTAACCTTTTGCGAATTAGCGCATAGAAACTTTGCATAATTGACGATTCTGGGTAATCTTCCTGTTTAGGTGAGCCTAACTCGGCTCCCACGAGCCGAGGTGCACTGCCGCATGACCGCGATCTTTACGAACGGCCTCCGAGAGGCCCACAGAGGGATTCTTCCCGTGGGCTGGCCGCTTAAAAGTGGCCGCCCCAGCCACTCGGATACCGGGGCGGCTATGCCCTTGGACGCCAGCGCAATCGCCACCACCTCTTAGGCTTCCTGCAACACCGCAGTTCCCCTCCCCAACACCGCTTACTAAGGACTTACGATGCTTCGTGCCACCCTGGCTTTACTGGCCGCCCCTCTCGCCCTCGCTGCGCTCACCGGATGTGGTGGCCAGGCCGCCGCAAAGGAGGATGTTTTCACCGTTCCGGCCGGCGTTCAGGAGCAGTACGAAGTGCTCGCCCATGAACTTGCCGAAAAAGGCAAAACAGTCGAGTCCGGGGAATGGACAGTCAACTTGATCACTGAGGCTGCCGAACCATGGTTCGACGAGCACGGGGCTCATTTCCGTGCGCCGAAGGCTGGCGAAACCCATCACATCGAGATCATCCCAACCGAGACGTCGACCGGCCGGATCGTCCCCGGCGTGCCGATAACCCTGGAGGTGGTCGACGCTCAAGACAAGGTCGTGCAAGAACTTGAGCTGAACTTCTACTACTCGACCTTTTACCACTACGCCAACAACTTCACCGTGCCCGAAGCCGGGACCTACACACTGCGCGCCACCCTCGGCGTCCCGGCATTCAACCGCCACGGCGAGGAGTCCGATACTCCGGCCCTGGCAAAGGGCACGACCGTCGAGTTTACTGACGTCGAGCTGACCAAAGAGTAACAACCGCTGAACTTCAAGGCTCGGGACGTCTCAGCGATCAGCTGCCTTACGGCGGAGACCCTAGCCTGGGAGCGCCACCGACGCCGATGTCGGCCAGGGCGATGTGTCATCGACCGTTCTGGCCGACTCGGAGGGCAAACGAGCGTCCTCACCCCGCTGATGCCGGGTCTCAGCTCGGTGCCGGGCAGTAACCTTCCGAAAATTGCTAACTTCCTTCCAAGGATCATGATGACTTCTTCTTTCACGCCACCTCCGCGCTTCAGGGTGCACCGCCGCATGCCGAGTCCCGTTTCCAGCTGCGCCACACCGCCCGGGCCGGCGGACAGCCGCCGTCGCACGGCCTTGCCATCACCGGTTATCCCCCGAGGGCGGCATCTAGCCGACAGGGCCTCGCGATGACGGCCGTGGCACCGGTCCGACCGGGCCCACCACAGACAGAGCCGGCGATCACGCCGGCACCTCTGACGCGCCGCCAAAGAGTACGGCTGGTCCTGCTCGGGATGCTGTGCACGGCCGGATGGCTGGCTTCGGTGCTCGTCGGGCATTATGTGGACTGCGGGCCTGAACTCCACCGGGTCGGGCTTGCCGTTCACATCCTGGCTCTCGTGCTGTCCTTTGGCACCATCCTCGTGGTCGACTGGCTGGGATTGCTCTGGCTGTTTGGCAAGGTGGAGATGCACGCGTCCGGGAAGCTTGAGGCCGCTGCGAAGCCGCTGATCTGGGGCGGCCTCGCCCTGCTACTGATTTCGGGCGCTCTGATCGACCCCGATCTGACCAGCCTGGTTACGGTGGTCAAACTCGCTTCTGTGCTCATACTGATGCTGAACGGCCTCAGCATCGCTCCGGCCATGCACCGGTTACTGGCGCTCCCGCCCGGCACACGCTTCAGCGAGCTAACACGCAGACTGCGTCTTCGGCTCATGATTGCACTCACTGTTTCCCAGACCTGCTGGTGGACCGCCGTCCTCATCGGGCTCATCAACAGCACGCTGCGTCGCTGGACCGGCGCTTGAGCGGAACCGGAAGGGAACCGCGGCCCCGAATGCACACCCGCCTTGGTTACCACCTTCAGTCAGGTGTCGCACAGGACCCTCAGAGAAGATGCGCTCAGAGACTACCGGGCCGGCCAGCCGCAGTAGGCTTCCCGCGGCCTGCGCCGTTGGATCGCGCCGCTGCTTCCGCGGCGCTGTCGTGTCCTAGATCAACATGGCATCGACCCGGGCGTCCCTTCGGATCAGACCAGCGCAGCGGTAGAATCCGGTCATGACTCAGGCTGCAGGGCACCCCACCATGTCGTTCGGCGACGCGATCCTCGCGGGCTTCCGGCAGTATGCCGAGTTTGGGAGCCGCGCCGGCGTGGCCGAGTTCTGGTGGTTCATCCTCTTCGTGGCACTGGTAACCAGCGGCCTTGGCGCCCTGAACGTGGCCACCCCCAACGGGGTCATCGGTGTCGGTTCCAGCCTTGCCTCGCTCTGGGTGATCGGCACGATGATCCCCACGCTCGCCGTCGGCGTCCGCCGCCTCCGTAATGCCGGCCGCCGGTGGACGGAGCTCTTCTGGCTGCTCATCCCGATCGCTGGACTGATCGTTATGGCCATTCGTATGTCGGAGCCGTCCAAGGCGTAGCCCTGTGAAGGCCGTCAGGCCTACAGAACAACAACAGGCTCGTAGTGCTCCACGGTGGGAAACGGCGAATAGAAATGATGCAGGAGCACGCGCCATTCCTGGTACTCGGCGGATCCCCGGAAACCCTCGGTATGGTCCTCCAGCCGCGCCCATTCCACCAGCAGCAGGTACGTGGATGAATTCTCGATGCAGCGTGAAAGCGTGAGGCCCTGGAATCCGGGCATGGAGCCAATGATCGACTTCGCTTTGCTGAAAGCATTCTCGAATTCTGCCTCCATGCCGGGCCGGACGGAGAGCAGTGCATGTTCTGTGATCACCCAAACAATCATGCCTGAGGTCTAACCGAACGGTCTCACGGGAGGCACGGTCCTTAGGACGGGCCGTTGGCCATCGCGGGAGGCAATGCCAAATTCAAAGTGGCATACATCACTTCAGTTGATGAATCCCCGTTCGCCCGGTGCAGGGACGTCTGGAGTTGCCGCTGTAGCCACGCGGCGGCCGGAATGCACGGAGCGAAAGAGAGCCAGCCATGGCCGCCTCGCATTTCAGCCAGTTCCTTGATCAAGCCACCAGTCTGTCCAGCCGCCCCGCAGCCGCATGACGGCGCCCATCCATCCCCAGGGGCCCGGAAATAACCGGCCCGAAGGGCCAGCTGGCGGCGGTCCGGTTGCCTGCGTCCGCTGCGGCGCCGACGGCGGGCTGACGCTGCACTCCATCACCGCCGTCAGCCCGCCGTCGGACGTCCTGGTGGAGGTGGGTATTCCTGCGACGCCTGCAACCTCCACTATGTCGGGCGGGCGGATGTGGCTGCTGTGGCTGCAGTTTTTAGCCGGCGGAACAGCCCCAAGGGCGTCCTGGTCTTCGGCGGGCACTACGTCCACTGCGAGCAGCCGATGTACAAGATCGGCTCGAAGGTGCGGAGACTCAGCGCCCGGGGCCTTTCGGACGGGCCGCCGGAGGACGCGTCGGGTGTGTCCCTGACGGCTCAGGTTCTGCGTTGTTCCTGCGGCTTCCAGATGGACGTGCCTGAATAAGCGAACGACGACGGCGCGCCCTAGTGCAGCGGCCGTGTCTCCTGCAGGCGCTTGATGAACCAGCGTGTTCGCTGTCCGGCCAGCGTAGTCCCGGTTGCTACTTGGTGGCGTTGGGGTGATGCGTGTGCACATCAACTAAGCAGACGGTTTGCCCGTCGACGTAGAACCAAAGCCGTGCACCGCCGGGAAGTTCGTGCTGCCAGCGGCCGAAAGTGCCGCCCTTATGTGTGAGGGTAGACAGCTCGCCTTTGAGCTGATGGTTCTTCGCCGACTCTTCCAGCGGTGTCTTGGTCAGGAAGTCCCAAGCGTCGACGACGGAATTCCGCGTGGTGGCAAGAAGATCCTTCCACCCCTTTTCGGCCTGACTGGTGCCGAACTGAATTTCGAACTCTGCCTTCTTGAGGGGCCGTGGAACGCCGGATCTCCTAGCGCTCATGCAGTGCGCGGGTCGGCAACAGCCGTGGGCTCGATCCAGTCCAACTGGTCATCGGGGGTGTAACCGGCGCCAATGGCCTCCGCGGTGGATCGCCAGGCCCGAAGTGCAACCAATGCCTTGTCGAACCTGCCGACGGAGGCACACGCGCGGGTGATGGCGACAATTTCGCGTGCGAAGGCGGCCTCGTCTGCCTCGCTGAGGAATGCAATCCAGGGGAAGGGGCCGCGGAGCCGCTCCACAAACGGGACCTGCGGATCTCCCAAAGAAGCGGTCACGAGGTGAGCCGCCAGCTCTGCCCCTTCGTGTTCCCGGTCGAACTCGGTGGATGTCAGAAGAACGAGGGATTCCCCATCGCGGCGGGTGATCCTAACGGGCCCTTCCTCGGCCGCCTTGAAGACGTTCGCCGAATTGCGGGATAGTTCGGAGGACTGGGCGGTGCGTGAAATGGTGGGGGTGGACATACCTTCATTATTCAGAACGTGTTCTGAATAAGCAAGGGGCCTCGGGCTAGTGCAGCGGCCGGGTCTCCTGCAGGCGCTTGATGAACCAGCGCGACTGTTCCGGGCCGTAGGGCAGCACGGGGATGGCCTTGGTGGCGTCGGTGGGGGTTTCGCGGATGGACTGCTGGGCTTGGCGGACCGCGGTGGTCATGGTGTTGGCCATGGTCTTTACGAACTGGTCGCTGCAGGGCTGGCCGTGACCGGGGATCAGGAACTCGTAGCGGTGGCGCAGGGCCGAGATGTGGCGCAGGGAGTCGGCCCATTCCTCCGGGTAGGAGTCCTCGAAGGACGGGTGCGCGCCCTGCTCAACAAGGTCGCCCACAAAGAGGGTGGTGGGGGTGCCCACCAGGAGGTCGCCGTCGGTGTGGCCGCGGCCCAGGTAGAAGAGCGTGACGTTGATCCCGCCCAGGTCCACCAGCACGGGCTGGTCCTTGACGATGGCGTTGGGCACCACGAGTTCCACATTCTCGCCCTCGCCCGTGGACATCTCCGGCTCCAGCGTTCCCACGAACCGGCGCTGCAGGTCCCCGTGGTCGTCGATTTCCTGGGCGCAGTTTTCGTGCGCCCAGAACTCGGTGGCACCGTCGGATGCGAACACGGCATTGCCGAAGAAGTGGTCGTAGTGCGCGTGCGTATTCACCACGACGAGCGGCAGGTGTGTCTTCTCCCGCACCGCGTCCAGGATCTCGCGCCCCTGCCGCGGCCCGCAGCCGGTATCGACCACCATGGCCCGCTCGGAGCCCACAATCAGGCCGGTGTTCAGCAGCGATCCTTCGGTGACCAGCACGTAGTTCTCCGCGCCGACGTCGAGCCATTCTGACATTGTTTCTCCGTACCTCCGGAAAGCGACTGCGTTCTTCTTGGCCCCGATTCTACCCGCGGGCCCTTGGAGTTTCCGGGATGCGGGACGCGGTCCGGGCCGCATGTGGAGATCCACATTCCTAGCCGGGATTTCGCCTTAAATCCATCGAACTGCGTAACATCTCGCTATGCAGACAAAACAACACTCGTGCTTCTGTGATCACTGCGGCAGGATCACGAACCACGTGACCCACTATGTAAAGGCCGACGGCGGTGGCCAGCTGATCGCGACGGTGCGGTGTGCTGAGCATGCAGAGGAAGCCGTCTGAGGCTGCGTTGCGAACAGGCGATGCTTCTCTGCGCCCCCTCCCTACTGCGCCCGGCGCCTGAAATGCCCTCGCGCCAGTGCGAGACGGCCGCGTCCACGATCCGAATTCGCTGGACCGCTTCATGCCGGGTCAGCCTGACCGAACTGGGCATCCCGGTCATCCGTCCTTGAAGTGGCTCCACTCGTTCATCCCTGGCCGCGGTGGTCGCTGCTTCGCATCCGTGCGGCCACGATGATGCCGGAGAGCGCAGTCAGGCCGGCGACGACGGCGACGGCTGCCGGGATGCCGTAGGCGTCGGCGATAAGGCCGGAGAGCAGGGCGCCGCCGGCGAACCCGCCGTCGCGCCACAGCCGGTAGATGCCCACTGATCTGGCCCGCCATTCGGGGTGGGCGACATCGCCGATCGCTGCAAGCAATGTGGGGTAGACCATGGCGGTGCCGGCACCGAGCAGGACGACGGCGGCAAGCCAGGTACCGAAGTCATTTCCGAGGGCGACCACACCGAGCGCCAGGGCTTGGACGAGCATGCCTCCGGCGATCAGTGGTTTGCGCCCGATCCGGTCCGAGAGGGCGCCGGTGATCAGTTGACCGGCGCCCCAGACTGCCGGGTAGACGGCGGCGAGGATGCCGATGCGTTCTATGCTGAGCCCTGCTGCGGCGAACAGGACAGGGAACAGGCCCCAGGCGAGGCCGTCGTTGAGGTTGTTCACCATCCCGGCTTGGCTGACGGAGGACAGTGATTTGTCCCGGAAACTGGTCAGAGTGAACACCTCACGGTTGCTCAGCCCGGCATGGCTGTCGGCGTGGCCCGGGACGTGCACTGCGGCTTCGGCTTTGGCGTGGTGGTGTGTTTCGCCGATGGTCAGCACGGACATGCCGAGGCCGACGGCGATGAAGGCAGCGCCGAGCAGGAAGGGCCCGGGGCGCAGTCCGTAGGAGGAAGCGATGTAACCGGTGGCCAGTGCGGTGCCTGCGACGCCGAGGTAGCCGGCTGCTTCGTTCAGCCCCATTGCCAGGCCGCGGCGTTCGGGACCGACGAGGTCCATTTTCATCATCACGGTGGTGGACCAGGTCAGGCCCTGGCTGATGCCCAGAACCACGTTGGCTGCCACGATCCAGCCCCAGGAAGGCCCGAAGATCAGCAGGAGGGGCACCGGGAGGGCGATGAGCCAGCCGGCGACCAGGACCGGCTTGCGGCCGTAACGGTCCGAGAGGGTTCCGGCGAAGTAGTTGGTCGCGGCTTTGGCCAGACCGAACGCCAGGATGTAGGTCAGGGCGGAGGTGTACTCATCGAGGTGGAAGACCTGTCCGGCGAGCAGCGGCAGCACGGTGCGTTCCTGGCCGAGGGTGCCGCCGACCAGGGCGTTGACGGCGACGAGGAGCATGAACTGGGCCAGGTTCTGCCGCAGTCCCAGCGTGATCACCTCGGTTGTCCGAGGCTGCTGGCGGGAGGGGGTGTTGCCTAAGGCCATTGGCGGATCCTGTCAGTGTTAGGCGTGCCGGTCAGCGGGCTTGGACGGTGGCCATCATGCCTTGGTCTTCGTGGTCCAGAATGTGGCAGTGGATCACGGTGCGGCCGGCGAAGTCGTCGAAGGCCACCCGGACTTTCACTTGGCTGCGGGCGGGGACGTTGACCACGTCCTGCCATTTGGGCCTGGTCACGTCGCGGTCGCCCTCCTGGACGATCTGCATGGGCCACACATGCAGGTGGATGGGGTGGTCCATGGGGCTGGAGTTGGTCAGGGTCCACTCCTCCACGGTCCCGGCTGCGGCCGTCTCGTCGAGCCGTTCGGGGTCGAACTCCCGTCCGTTGATGGTGAAGGCCATCATGGTGCCCTGTCCGCTGCCCATTCCCGCGCCCATGTTTCCATTCATGCCCATGGCGAAGTTCAGGGTGCGGGCGGCGGTGACCGGTTCGTTCCGTAGATCGCGCAGGGGCCGGCCCTCGGGCACGGGCCCGGGGTCAGTGCCCGCGCTTCCCGAGACGGCCAGGGTGAGCAGTTCGACCGGGCCGCCACCGGATTCGTTGTCGCCCCTCATGGCCCCGCCCATCATGGCGTTCATGCTGCCGCGGTCCAGGGCGGCAGCCGTGAGGGCGGCGGACCCGTCGCGGGTTTCCACGAGCAGCTCTACGCGGTTGCCGGGGGCGAGAACCACTTCGGTGACGTCCTCCGGGATCGGCAGGCGCCCGAGGTCCCTGCTGAGCAGCCGGACCTGCTGTCCGTCAAGTGCCAGGCGCAGGTACCGGGAGGGGCAGGCGTTGATGATCCGCCACCGCTCCCGTTCTCCGGGCGCGGCGCGCAGTTGCGGGCGGAGTTGCCCGTTGACCAGGACGATCTCTCCCTCACGTCCCATCATCTGCTGCATCTGGTCCGCCTCGGCGAGATTGCCGGCAGCGTCGAGGGACAGGTCGGAGACCACCAGCACCCGCTCCCGGGTGACCGGGACCGGGTCGGGGTCCTCCACCACGATGGCCCCGTAGAGGCCGGCGGCGACCTGGTCGGCGGCGTGCCCGTGGCGGTGCGGGTGGTACCAGTAGGTACCAGGCGGGTGGTCCTCGGGCAGGGTGAACTCGTAGTCGAAGGACCCGCCCGGGTCAATGCTTACGAACGGGTTGTCGCTGTTGCCCTGTGGGGAGACGTGCAGTCCGTGCACGTGCAGGTTCGTGGGAGCCTGCAGCCCGTTGCGCAGTGTGACCCGGATCGTGTCGCCTGCGCGGACCCGCAGGGTCGGACCGGGCAGTGAGCCGTTGAACGCCTGGACGGAGGCATCCCGCCCGCCGACCCGGACCCGTGCCGGCGCGGCGGTCAGGTCCAGCTCCAGCACCCGGTCGCGGCTGGCCAGCACCTGGGGTTCGGTCAGGTCCTCACCCCCGGTGTATCCGGGTCCGTTGCCGGTGGTCAGCCACAGCCCGGCGCCGCCGGCAGCCGCAGCGCCGGCCCCGACCGCACCCAGTGCCAGCAGCTGGCGGCGTGTCAGCGGCCTCACCGGCCGTCCTCCTCCAGTATCCGTCGCCGTTCCTGGTATTCCTCGGTGCTGATCTCCCCGCGGGCGTAACGCTCCTCAAGGATCTCCTTGGCCCGGGCAGGGCCCGCACCCGTGCGCGGTGGTCCCTGCCCATCGGTGGGCGCGTTACCGCCGGCGTTGCGGGTGAAGGCTTTGACCAGCACCACGGCGAGCGTGACCCCGCCTGCGATCAGCAGAAGCCAGAAGATCCACGCAAGCCCCATCCCGCCCATATCAAAGCCGTTCATCATGAAGGGTTCCTTGTCTCTTCGTACACGGCCAGGCCGGCCTGACCGCAGGTTATCCGGGACGCGCTGATGCCGGTGGTTCTAGGCCCTGGCTGACTGACGGGAGTTCTGCCAGACGTCCCAGGCGGCGTAGCTGCCGTCGAGCTCGACGACGTCGTACCCGGCGCGGCGCAGGGCGCTGGCGGCTACGGAGTTCCGGACGCCGGACTGGCAGTAGGTCGCGATGGTTCCTTCGGCTGGAAGCTGGTCCAGGTGCCACATGACCCGACCGCCGCTGAGCTGGTGGGATCCGGGGATGTTCCCGGCGGTGTGCTCGGTGCGGTTGCGGACGTCCAGCACCATGGCCGCATCGAAGCTGCCCAGTTCTTCGGGCCGGATCAGGCGCGGGGTGCTGACGGGGAGTCCCTCGATGGTGGTGACGTAGCCGGCGACGTTGTCGATGCCGACCCGGACCAGGTGGTCCCACATCTCCTGCGCGGCTTCCTGGCCGGGGGCAAGGAGTACCAGGGGGTTCTTGTCGGTTTCCGGGTTCACTACCCAGGAGCCGTAGCTGGCCACGGACTTGCCGGCGGGAACGTTCAGTGAGCGAGTGACGGTGCCTTCGTGGACTTCGCTGTTGGGGCGGGTGTCGATGAAGGTGACGGTGTCCTCGGCGAGGTCCTTCGCGACGTCGGCCAGGTCGAGCTCCTGCAGCGGGGCGCGTTCGCCCATGATGGCCGGGCCTTCACGGTTTTCGCGCTTCATCCGTCCGAAATAGGCGTGGGCGTCGGGCTGGCCCTCGAGGAGTTCGTCGATGAAGCCCTGCTCGTCGTTGGCGGCCAGGTACGGGCCCCACCAGGCGTAGAGGCGCTCGTAGCCGACGGTGGAGGAGGGGATGGCGCCGAGGGCCTTGCCGCAGGCGCTGCCCGCGCCGTGGGCAGGGTGGACCTGGACGTAGTCCGGCAGGGTGAGGAACTTGTCCCGCAGGCTGGCGAACAGCTGTTTGGCGCCCTCGAAGCGGGTGTCGATGCCGCCGGCTGCTTCGTCGAGCAGGTCCGGACGGCCCAGGTCACCGGAGAAGACGAAGTCGCCGGAGAGCAGGTAGCCGGGCTGGTCGCTGAATGCGCCGTCGGTCACTAGGAACGACAGGTGCTCGGGGGTGTGCCCGGGGGTGTGGAGGGCCTGGATGCTGATGTTGCCGATGGTGATGGTGTCGCCGTCGTAGAGGCGTTCGCCGTCGAATTCGTACTGCCAGTCCGGGCCGCCTTCGCCGGAGACGTAGATTTTCGCGCCTGTGGCGGCCGCGAGTTCGCGGGTGCCGGAGAGGTAGTCGGCGTGGATGTGGGTTTCGGTCGCGGCGACGATCTTCATGCCGTTCTTCTTGGCCAGATCCTGGTAGACCGCGATGTCCCGGCGGCCGTCAACGACCACTGCGGTTCCGTTGGCCTGGCAGCCGATCAGGTAGCTGGCCTGGGCGAGGTCTTCATCGTAAATGCGCTCGATAAGCATTGGTTCTCTCCTTCATGAGGGGAAGTTTCGTGTCTGTTCCTGCATCAATTCTAATACCCCTGGGGGTATCCAGCAATGCTGGGTGTGCCAGCTGTCTTTCGTTGGGACGTTAGGGGTGGTGCTGCGCTGAGTCTGCCCGGAGCTTGTCCATGTCCAGGTTCTTTACGCCCAGAATGACTTCGTCGAGTCCGGTGGCGTTGAGCGCTCCGGGCTGGGAGAAGACCAAGGTTTTGTCCTTGAAAGCCATCAGGGTAGGGATGGAGGTGATGTTGGCCGCCGCGGCAAGGGCCTGTTCGGCCTCGGTGTCGACCTTGGCGAAGGTGATGTCCGGGTGCCGTTCGGCGGCGGCACCGTAGGTGGGGGCGAACATGCGGCAGGGGCCGCACCAGGCTGCCCAAAAGTCAACGAAGACGATGTCGTTGTTCTCCAGGGTTTCGGCGAAGTTCTGCTCGGTGATATCGATGGCTTCCATGACGAAGTTCGTGTCCTTCCGGATGGTGTCTTGGCGAGTTGGATGCTGATCTTCAGCAGGAGGGTCAGGTGGTGGGGAGGCCTGCGCGGGTCCAGGCGATCATGCCGCCGGCCATGGTGTCGGCGGTGAAGCCGGCGCCGTTGAGTGCGTCTGCGACGCGGGCGGACCGGTTGCCGCTGCGGCAGACGGCGATGACGGGGACTGTGGGGTCCAGCTCGGACAGTCGTGCCTGCAGCTGCCCCATGGGGATGTGCAGTGCTCCCGGGATCATGCCTTCGGCGACTTCAAAGTCCTCGCGGACATCGAGGATCCGGTCAGTGGATCGGCGCTGGTCGGCTTCGTTGACGGTGATTTCAGTCATCGGTTTCTCCTTCGGATAGTTGGGCTGTTGTCCTTAGCGGACGGGTTCCCCGGCCTGGCGCCAGGCGACCATGCCGCCGCGCAGGGAATATGCCTCGTAGCCCTTTTCCGCAAGCAGGCGGGCGGCGGAAGCGGATCGGACCCCGGACTGGCACATGGCGATCACGGGCCGGGTCTTCTGGATTCCGGTCGTGCTGGTCTGGAGCCTGTCCAGCGGGACATGCTTGGCCTGCGGGGCCCGTCCGGAGCGCCATTCCTGGACGGTACGAACGTCGATCAGAGCCGCGCCTGAGGCCAGGAGTTCCTTGGCCTCAGCGACCGTGATGGTTTTGTAGGGCTTGCTGAATGCCTTCTTCAGGGAGCTGATGAGGCCCATGGTGTTCTCCTTTGTTTCGGAACGAGGGGTGGATTTCAGGCGGTAACGGTGCCCGCAGTGACCCAGGCTGCGACGGCAAAGATGAGCACGGCGAACGAGATGCGGATGTGCTTGTCGTTAAGGTGGCGGGCAAGGCGGGCAGCAACGAGGGATCCGAGGATCGCGGGGACCGCGAAGGACAGGACGCTGGGCCAGTCGATGGTAAATCCCGCGGCGTGGGCGCCGAAGCCCGCAGCCGAATTGATCACGATGATGGCCAGGGATGAACCCACGGCTTGTTTCATGCGCAGGCCCAGGAACATCGTGAGGGCCGGGGTGATCAGGAAACCTCCACCCACTCCCAGCAGCCCGGTGAGGAACCCTACGAGGATCCCGACCCCCACGGCCTTGGGGGCGCAGGAGCGGAAGGCGCGGTTGGGGCCTGTGCTGCAGGAGCCTTCCGTTTCCATACTGCGCATGAGCATCCGGATCCCGGCGATCACCATGATGACGGCGAAGGCGAGCATCAGGATGTTTGGATCCAGCAGCCGGCCTACTGCAGTCCCGCCCCACGCGGCGGGGATGCCCGCGGCGCCGACAATCAGGACCACGGGCCAGTTGATGCCTTCGCGCAGCCGAGGGATCAGCGCTGCCAGGGAGGAGGTGCCCACCACCAGAAGTGAGGTGGGGATGGCCTCCGCCGGGCTCATGCCCACGCCGTAGACCAGGGCCGGGACGGCGATGATCGAGCCGCCGCCACCGACAACACCGAGAACGATTCCGACGAAGAGCCCCAGTGACAGGGCCGCGATCATGCTGCGGGGGTCTGCTTGGCTTCGGCCACCGGAAGCTGCAGGATGGCGCTTTCGCGGGTGGGTTCCTTGGCGGCTTTGTTCCACGGCATTGCCGAGATGGCCTGGCCCATGGCACAGGTGTTGGTGGCCGCGGAGAAGGTCAGGCCTGCCCCGATGACGCCGGCAAGCGTCCGGATCTTAGGGGAAACGAACTTGCCGCCGGCCAGGCCCAGAACCACCAGGGACCCGGCGGCGAGGCGGACCTGCCGCTCCAGGTCCCAACGGTCCTTGCCCTTGACCACGTCGCCACCACCCGCTGCGAAGCCGGGGACGCCGCCGGTCAGGACGTAGGCCGTATCGATGCCGGAACCGGCGAGGCGCTGACGCGCCTGCTCGGCGCGGGCTCCGGACTGACAGACGAGGACGACGCGGCTGCCCAGGCGGGCGGCCAGTTCGTTGGTGTGTTCGGACAGCAACGGCAGCGGGACGTTATAGGAGCCCCGGATGTGCATCGACTCGAACTCAGCGGCGGAGCGCACGTCGATGACCACAAGGTCCTGATGCTCGGCAATCCAGCTACGCAAGGTCTCCGGCGCTAGGGCGGTAATGGCGGCAGAGGGGGAAAAGGAAGTCATGGGGGCCTCTCGAAAGGGGTCGTTGGCGGATACCCCACCGAGTATTACAGATACCCCCTGGGGTATGCAAGACACCCCAGGGGGTATATAGTTGATGGCGACGCCCACGCTTTTGGAGACTTCATGAAACTCGATTCGACTGAACTGACCCCGGTGGTCAACCGCCTCAAGCGCGCCCAGGGCCAGCTCGCAGCTGTCACCCGCATGCTGGAGGAAGGCCGCGACTGCAAAGAGATCGTCACGCAGCTGGCTGCGGTTTCGAAGGCCCTGGACAGGGCCGGCTTCGCCATCATCGCGAGCGGCCTTGAGCAGTGCATCGTCCGCGAAGACACCACCATGGACAAAAAAGAGCTGGAAAAGCTCTTCCTCTCCCTCGCCTGAAAAGCAGGGACCCCAAGACCCCGTGCCGGGGGAGTTTCCCCCAAGCTGCCCCGGCGCGGCCCCCAACCTGCAGCCGAGCCGGAACTGGGCGCTGCTTCCATGCAATGTGATGATGCCGATGCCCGACTGCGCAAAGCCCTCGCCGGGCTCAGCGATGCAAAAGACATCTCCAACTGACCAAAGTGTAGGCACGTGCAAAGTGCAGAGAAGTCTGTGCCCGGGGTGAGTCTGGCCAGATAAGCCAGGTGATGGGGTGCGGGCCTTCGTATTCGCCGTCGGCGAGCATGTTGATCACGCCGAAGGACAGTACGGATCCCATGGGGCCGAGCCTGTTTCCCAGGGTCTTCTCTGTCGGTCAGACCATGACCTGCTTCCCGTGGGTGTGGGTTTCGAACATTTAGAGGTCTGTCAGGCCGATTCCTTCGTCATCGAGGCATGGGGAGCGCTTGCCGGCGGGGACGCCAGTCGAGCGAAGGCAGGTACATTGCGGCCCTTTCACGGCCGGCAGGAACAGCCAGACGAAACGCTGCATTTTGTTGTAGAGCCCGAAGTCCAGGACCGCCCCGTCCAGCTTAGGAGCGAGATCGTGGCTAACGCTGACTTCCAGAACCGATCCCCTGGCCGCAGGGCTATTTTGGTCTGGCCCTACGGGCCGCAGTTCGCATCGGAGAGGCTTGCGGGGCAGGGTCCGTGAGAAGTACAGGCCTTGCTTCCGGCATCCGCCGGGGCCGGTGTAGCAGTGAAGCGCCCCGCCGAATACTCCTATCATTTCCACGGCGGCATCGGTGAGGAAGAACCGGCCGTGGCCCGGGAGCTCGGCGATGGTCAGGGCAGATTCCGGGCTTTCGTTCCCTGCGCCCGTTACAGAAGTCAGAGGGGCAGGCGCTTGCGCCCCACGGGTACGGCGATCAGCGGGCAACGACGAGCACCGTTCCGACGTTGCGGATACTGGTCCGCACGGCGTTCTCGACCGAACGGTTGACGTCGGCGAGCTCCGCCATGCTCCACCGCGGGTCGGCCGGGGTGGTGACTTCAACGTGGAGCCGGTGGCCGCTCCAGCGGAGGCGGACGGTTGAAGCCGGGGGCGCCACGGGCGCAATCGCGGCCTCGGTACGTTCCAGCAGGGCCGGATCGACGCCGTCCAGGAGCCTTCGCCCGATGTCCCGGGCAGTGCCCCACAGCAGGACGAAGATGGTGAGCGAGATCAGGATGCCGATGATCGGGTCTGCCAAGGGGAAGCCGAGCCAGACACCGATCACACCCGCGACGACCGCCAGGGAGGTGAATCCGTCGGTCCGGGCATGGACACCATCCGCGACCAGCGCCGCGGAGCCGATCTCGTTGCCGACCCTGATCCGGTAGATCGCCACAATCTCGTTGCCGGCGAAGCCGATCAGGCCCGCGGCCAGGACCCAGCCGAGGTTGTTCAAGGGCTGTGGCTGGAAGATGCGGATGACTGATTCAACCGCTGCCACGATGGCCGACAAGGCAACCATCGCGACGATGAACAAGCCCGCCAGGTCTTCACTGCGCCCAAAACCGTAGTTGTAGGTCCGCGTCGCCGCGCGGCGGCTCAGGACAAACGCCACCCACAGGGGCACTGCGGTCAGGGCATCTGAGAAGTTGTGAATCGTATCGGCCAGCAGGGCCACCGAGCCGCTGAACAGAAACACCACCAGCTGCAAGAACGAGGTCACGGCCAGAACGGCCAAGGAAATCTTCAATGCCCGAATGCCCTTGACCGAAGACTCCATGGCCTCGTCCACGGAATCGGCGGCATCATGGGTGTGCGGGACGAACAGGCCACGGAGAAACCCTCTCAGCCCCCCAGGATGCTCGTGCCCATGATCGTGATGATGCCCGTGCCTGTAGTCATGATCATGGTCGTGATTGTCGGTCAGTCCGTCAGCGCCGTGGCTGTCGATGCCGTCACCTGTGCGTTTCATGCCGCGCCGCTTTCCGTCTGCGTGTGGTGGTGGCGGGGCGTGCCGCCCAGGGAATGTTCGGCCTGGAAGATGGCATCGGCCACCAACTGACGGGCGTGCTCATTTTCCAGCCGGTAATACACACGGGTGCCTTCGTGGCGCGTGGAAACCATTCGGGCCATCCGCATCTTCGCTAAGTGCTGGGACACGGCGGGCTGGGGCTTACCCACCGTCTCTGCAAGGTCGTTGACGGACATCTCACCGTCACGCATAGCCAGGATCAGCCGGACGCGGGTCGCGTCCGCGAGCATGGCGAACACCTCCACCGCCAACTCAACGTAGCCGCTGTCGACATTTAGTCCACAAGAATTATCTGCATTCATGCGAATATTATGACATAGCGATAATGTTTTGGTCCGCCAGCTTCGATGGCGGCAGCCCGAAGGTCGCAAGACGCCTTAGCCGCTGCCGGCCTTTCCCCACCAAGTACAGGCACGGGGTCGCGTTGGTGCCGACTATCATGGGGTCCAGAACCAATACGGAAGGCCATCGAGTGCGGCGAACTCCACTAGAAGGAGGAAAAGGCTCTGTCGAGCTCCGAGGCGACGGTATCGTCCATCTAATCTGGACGCCCCACGCCAAAATCGACGTAGCCGACGCCAGGGCAGCGATGGCGATGGTCAACGAGGTCTGCAACGGCGTCGATCATCCCATGCTGGTCGATATGGCTGCTACGGAAACTGTCAGCCGCGAAGCGCGCGCCGTATGGTCCATCCCGTGCGCGGCTTCACGGATCGCCCTACTCGGTTCCAGCCCGGTAGACCGAGTCATTGCTAACTTTTTCCTTGGCATCAACGCGCCCCATGCCCCCACGAAGTTCTTCACTTACAGGAGCGAAGCAATGAGCTGGCTGCTGGGAGGCACTGCCCATTGATACAACTGAGGGTAGGGCCGTTCGCGTACGACGGCGGTGAGCCGGTGGATCTCCGCGTCCAGTTCGCGGGCACTGAGTTTGTCCGAGTTGCGTATCGAGGGGACCATCAGTCCGCGGTCCGTCTGGGCCAAATCGTCGCGCCAAGCTCTATGAGGTGGGCCTGCCCGGGGAGTCAGGAACCACGTGAGCCGCTACCAATTGGACGACGCTGGCGGAGATTGCTGATCCTAAGCTGCCTCTCCGTGGGGACCTGACCGATTACAGCAAATGGATCTCTGGGAGAGACCGTTCGCCGATGACTTCCACGAATTCAAGTCAAGAGATCGAGGAAGGGGTCAGCGGAGTCTTGTAGTCGAAGAAATCGACCGGTTCACTTCTCGCCTAAGCAAGGAGGGCAGAAGGCGCCGCTGTCAGGTTATGGTTACGACGCGCCCCAACGCCTCCGGCATGCCTGATGCACCGCATATTCCAAGAGCGGACAGCGTACGACCACGTGGCACAGTTGGCTGATAACCTTCGCTGTACTTTCACTCATAGGTTCTGCTTGCCCGCCGAATGCGGCTGGAGGACAATGGCCGACAAACCTGTCCTTCGAGCGAGTGGTCAAAATGATCCTTCAGACAGCACGATTCAGCCGGATTACAACGGCAACAGGACTCTTCGCCGGTGCAGCCGGCATGCTCACTGGAATGGCCCTCACGCCGTGGGAGCCCGAAGACAGCGCCGCAAGTATGATTCAGACCGTTAGCGCCAATCCGGTTCAAGGCGAGGTTGCCCCGCTTTTCCTTCATTACGGCATGGTCTTCCTGTCAATCTCAGTGCTGGGACTGCTGACGATGGTTCGCCACCGGGCAGTCATGTGGGGGCGTGCGGCCGGACTGCTGGCGTTTGTTGGCCTCGTCAACGTGAGCGGACTGTTCCTTGTTGACTGGTTCGCTATCGCCCTCGGCCAATCCGGGCTGTCCATTGGAGATGCCGTCGGAATCCTGGAGAGGTCGGCGACGCCGATTCTTATGGCCGCATGGCAGATTCCGGGGCTCATCGGTGTCTACTTCGGACTTCCGCTGTTCCTCCTGGCGCTTTGGCGTAACGACTTCGTCCCGTGGTGGCCGGCAGTGGCTGTAGTGGCATTCATCATCGCGTCCGTGATCCTGCCGTCTACGCTGGCATTCAGCGTCCTCAGCGCAGTGCCTTATGCCGCCGCACTATCGTATGTGGGTTGGAAAACGCTCTCGATGGACGACGGTGCGTGGGCCGAAAGGGAGCAACCATCGCCGGCAGCACCCAAGTCCTAGCCTGCTGTCTTCGGTCTAGCGGAAGCATTAAGAAGAAGGACTATAAAGGATGGGCCTATGAGTGAAGTCGTAGATAGGTTGGCGGCAGCCCTGAACGTCCACGATCTCGAAGCGGCAGCGGCACTTTTTCACGAGAACTACCGGAGCGAGCAGCCCGCCCACCCCGGCCGAGCCTTTGTTGGACGTGCTCAAATGCATGCCAACTGGCAAGCGATGTTCGCGGGCATTCCCGATTTCCGCGCAGAATTGATCCGTTCGGTGGATGACGGCGACATGACCTGGAGCGAGTGGTCCTGGTCTGGAAATCGCGTTGACGGCGAGAATTTCCAGGTCCGCGGAGTGACGCTCTTTGAGATTAGGAACGGCCAAATCACTGGCGGCAGGCTCTACTTGGAGGATGTCGAGCGTGCAGACGTAAGTATCGAGGAGGCCGTAGAAAGTTTGTCGGGACGCCGACCGGATCGCGACCAGCGGCCGGCGAAGTTGGACGGCTGACCTTCGAGCTCCCTGGAGGCTCCGCGGATCATGAAGCCTGCGTCGGCGCCGACCGACCCGCTCTTCTTCGCACCCTTGGCACCAATGGTCCGCGGCCCCCTTGCTTGTTCACAACGGTCCTGCAGGAAATCTACGGATACCTCTGCGTGTACTACGCGATCCGATCCCTCATCGGCGGCGTCGCCCAACACTTCGAGGAAGGCCCCCTCCGGTTCTCCTTCACACGCACCCGCCGGGCAGCACGGCGTTCCCTCGCCGCGCGCCCGGCTTTTTCCCTGTCCGTCCTGTCCGTCCAGGGTGTCCAGGGGCAGCCGCAGCAGCTCCGAGAGAAGCCGCAGGCGCTTGCTCACGGTGTTGCGGTGGATATAGAGGTCTCGGGATGTGTCGGACGGCTGCGCGTTATGTTCCAGGTAGGTTCTCAGGTCTGCAGGAGCGCGCTGTTGTGGTTGCGGTCGTATGCGACCACTGGAGCCAGCAGCTTGTGGGCGGGCGCACGGGCGCCGCCGCCGGCAAGCTTGAGGCCGGCGACATCGTTCCCGTGGGTCAGGCACAGGCAACCGCCACCGAGGGGCAGGGCGTCTTCGTCACCGCCTGGGTTGCCATCGCGCTGGTCTACATCGCACTGAACTGGAAGAAGCCTCACCTCGTCCCGGACATCCGGCCGGCAAAGTTGAAGGCCGTCAGCCCTGGGGCCATTGCCTGGGTGTACTACGGCGCCTACAAGCTCTCCCCGCCGCAGTTCATTGACGCCTCGCAGACCCTCGATGCTAAAGAAGAGGAATTGGATCCAGCCATCACTGATTAGCCACCCGCGCGATCTCAGATGTCAGCCAGCACCGATGCCGGGTTCTCAATCGCGTCAGCTACGAACCGCAGGAATCCGGCTGCTGTGCCGCCGTCGCACACGCGGTGATCGAACGTGAGCGTCAGTTCGGTGACCTTGCGGACCGCGAGTTCCCCGTCCACCACCCACGGCTTGTCAATGATGCGCCCGACACCCAGGATCGCCACCTCGGGGTGGTTGATGATGGCTGCGGAACCGTCCACCCCGAAAACGCCGTAGTTGTTCAGGGTGAAAGTGCCGCTGCCCAGTTGCTCCGGCGTCGCCTTGCCCTCGCGTACGACGGCGGTGAGCCGGCGGATCTCCACGTCCAGTTCGCGGGCACTGAGTTTGTCCGCGTTGCGGATCGAGGGGACCATCAGCCCGCGGTCCGTCTGGGCCGCGAAGCCCAGGTTGATGCCGGCAAAGCCAACGATCTCCTGGGCGCCGTCGGCAGCAGTTTCGATGCGGGTGTTCAGGTCCGGGAATCGTTTTAACCCGGCCGTGACAAAACGTGCGATGAACGCGAGGAGCCCCGGCGTATTGTGCGGATCAGACTTCTTGAGGCCAGCCCGGAGTTCCACCAGAGCCGTGGCATCCACGTCCACCCAGACGGTGGCCTCGGGGATCTCCGCACGGCTGCGGGACATGTTCGCGGCCACGGCCTTCCGGACACCTTTGACGGGTGTCCGGGAGGAAATTCCCAGCCCTGTGCGCGCGTCCACGCCGCCGGTGGTTGAGCCTGTCGAAACCTCCGGTGATCGAGCCTGTCGAGATTCCGGGCGTTCGGTGGTTGAGCCTGTCGAAACCTCAACCGCCGGATGGATGACCGCTTCAACGTCCCGGCGCATAATCAGCCCGCTGTCACCGGAGCCGTGAATGTCGCCAAGGTCCACGCCGTGTTCCCTGGCCATCCGCCGGACGAGCGGTGAAATGACGGCACCCAGTTTCCCGGGGACCCTAGTCCGGAGCAGCAGCAGGTCATCCGCCGCCTTCTGGGCGTCAGGCTCAATCACCGGCTTGTCGTTGGTTGAGCTTGTCGAAACCACTGTTCGGGGAGCTCTGGTTCGCCGGGCAGCGCCACCGCCGCCGGGCGTTCCATACCCGATCAGCACATTTCCGGACCCGGCCTTCTCCTCTTCGCGGTAGGCATCCGCTGCACCGGTTTCCGCAGGCTTGGTTTCGACAGGCTCAACCACCGAGCCCACCGGAAGCACGGAAATCAGCGGCTTGCCCACGTCCAGCGTCTGGCCGGGCTCGCCGTGGAGCACCGTCACGGTGCCGGCGTACGGCGACGGGACTTCCACCATGGACTTGGCCGTCTCCACTTCGGCGATGGGCTGGTCCACGCGGATCTCGTCCCCCACGGACACGAGCCAGTTGACCAGTTCGGCTTCGGTCAGGCCTTCGCCGAGGTCGGGCAGCAGGAATACTTTCGGTTCACTCATGGTCAGTTCTCCCACTGGAGGTCGTCGACGGCGTCGAGGATGCGGTCCACGCCGGGCAGGTAGTAGTGCTCGAGCTTCGGTGCGGGGTACGGGACGTCGAATCCCGTCACACGGCGGATGGGAGCGGCGAGGTAGTGGAAGCAGCGTTCCTGGACCCGCGCCACGATCTCGGAGGACACGGACGCAAATCCATGCGCCTCGGCGATCACCACAGCCCGGCCGGTCTTACGGACGGAGGCACACACAGTCTCATCGTCGAAGGGAACAATGGAGCGGACGTCGATGACTTCCAGCGAGCGCCCCTCCTCCGCCGCAGCAGCAGCTGCCGCCAGCGCCGTAGGCACGGACGGTCCGTAGGCAATGAGAGTTGCGTCGGTCCCGGCACGGGCGACGGCGGCACGCCCTTCCGAGGACCTGCCCGCCTCGACGTTAAGTGAGTGCTGTGCCCGCAGGTCCCCAAGGTCCACCAGGTCCTTGGACCAGTAGAGCTTCTTGGGTTCCATAAACATGACGGGGTCGTCCGAATCGATGGCTTCGCGGAGCATCCGGTACGAGTCGGCCACGGTGGCGGGCGTGAACACCTTCAGGCCCGCGGTGTGGGCGTAGTAGGACTCGGAGGAGTCGCAATGGTGCTCCACTCCCCCGATCCCGCCGGCGTAGGGAACCCGGATCACCATGGGCAGCTTCACCAAGCCCCGCGTGCGGTTGTGCATCTTGGCCACGTGGCTGACGATCTGCTGGAACGCCGGATACGCGAAGGCATCGAACTGCATCTCCACCACCGGCCGCATCCCGTTCATGGCCATCCCCACGGCCATGCCGACAATGCCGGACTCGGCCAGCGGGGTATCGAAGCAGCGCTGCTCCCCGAAGGTCTTGGTGAGGCCGTCCGTGATGCGGAAGACCCCGCCCAGGAGGCCCACGTCCTCGCCGAAGACCAGGACGGACGGATCGGCGTGCATCGCATCAGCCAAAGCAGTATTGAGAGCTTTGGCCATGGTGACAGCCTGCGGTCCGGAAGCTTCAGCCACAGAAGCGGCGGACGCGGCAGCCCGGGCCGTTGCTGCGCTGACGTTGCCGTTCGCCTCGGACGATGTGGTGATGGTCGGACTCATTTCGGCGACTCCTCTGACGACACTTCACGGGCAAGTTCGTCGGCCAGCATGGCGGACTGTTCCTTCAGCTGTGGTGTGGGCACCGAGAACACGTGTCGGAAGAGTTCCTGGGGGTCCACCGGAACATCCTCACCCAGCCCCTCACGAAGTTGAGTGGCAACGTCCTCAGCGTGAGCAGCGATCCGCGCGGCGCCGTCGTCGTCCAGCAGTCCGCGCCCGGTGAGGTACGTCTTCATCCGGCTGATGGGATCCTTGGCCAGCCACTCGGCCACCTCGCTGTCCTGGCGGTAGCGGGTGGCGTCGTCGGCGTTGGTGTGTGCCTGCATCCGGTACGTGTGTGCCTCCACCAGGAGCGGCCCGGAGCCTTCGCGTGCCAGCTTCACGGCCCGGTCCAGCACGGCGAGGAGGGCAACCACGTCGTTGCCGTCCACGCGTTCGCCGGCCATGCCATAGCCCACTGCCTTATGGGCGAGCGACGGCGCCACGGACTGGTGCGCCAGCGGAACCGAGATGGCGTACTTGTTGTTCTGGACGAAGAAGACAACGGGCAGGTGGAAGACAGCGGCGAAGTTCAGGGCCTCATGGAAGTCACCCTCGCTGGTGGCGCCGTCCCCGCACATCGCCAGGACAACGGTGTCCTCGCCGCGGAGCTTTGCCGCGTGCGCAACACCCACGCCGTGCAGCAGCTGGGTGGTGAGCGGCGTGCACTGGATGCCCACCTTGTGCCTGGCCGGATCGTAGCCGCTGTGCCAGTCACCCCGGAAGATGGTCATGGTCTCCACGGGATCAACTCCCCGGGCCATGACCGCCACGGCATCCCGGTAGGTGGGGAACAGCCAGTCGCCGTCGGAGAGGCAGAGCGCGGCTGCCACCTGGCAGGCTTCCTGGCCGTGGCTGGACGGATACACCGCCATGCGGCCCTGGCGGACGAGCGCCGAGTTCTGGTCGTTGACGCGGCGTCCGACGACGAGCTGCTCGTAAGCGGCCAGCAGTTCCTCATCGGCGGGCAGGGGATACTCGTGGCCGGGTTCCGTGCCCTGCTCACTTTCTGCCATGAGCCGTCCCTCCGGGTCCACCATCTGGATCTGGTGGCGGGCGGGCAGCATGTAGTCCTCCACCGTGATGCCGAACTTCCGCACCGCTTCGGATACTGCATCTTCAGCCGGCAAGCGCTGGGCCTGGTCCGGCGCAGGGTGGTCCGCGGAGATCGTCATTGGTCCGTCCTTCTGTAGCCACTAGTCGGTTCCAGTATGGCCCTCGAGGAAGTTTCGTATCCAGTAGTTCGCCAAATCGTGGAAGGTTCCGCCGGATGGACCTACTCTGGAAGACGAATTGAAATGTGATCTGGACAACGAGCGGGAGCGGTGGACGAATTGGCACGACTTGAAGGAGAGTCCGGGGAGGTGCCGCTAGACGACGTCGACCGCCGGATCATCGCCGAACTCACCCGGGACGGGAGGATGTCCGTGACGCAGGTGGCCGAGAACGTCCACATCTCCCGGGCCCACGCGTACACCCGCATTGCCAGGCTGACCGGCGAAGGGGTGCTGACCAAATTCACGGCCCTGGTGGACCCCATCAAGGCCGGGCTGAAGTCCTCCGCCTACGTGACTTTGAAGGTGAGCCAGCATTCGTGGCGGGAACTGCGCGAGCAGCTGCGCGCGATCCCGGAGGTCCATCACATCGCCCTTGTGGGAGGCGATTTTGATGTGATCCTGCTCGTGCGCGCCATCGACAACACCGACCTGCGGCGCGTGATTTTCGACCAGTTGCAGGCCATGCCGGGCGTCCAGGACACGCAGACTTTTCTGGTGTTTGAGGATGTTGATACGCGTTAGTAGATGGTGTCCAAGAGGCATCGCCGCGTCCGCAGGAGGCGGCTCACTGAGTCAGCGTGGCCCAGGACTCCAGGAACTTCTCGGCAAGATGCGCGTGGCCGGCGGTGTTCGGGTGCGCGCCGTCAAAGTCGAATCCAGGGCTGTTGGCGCCCGTGAACCAGCCGGCCTCGTAGGCGTCGATGAACGGAGCACCGGCGGCTGCGGCCCCGGCGCGGACGGCGCTGTTCGCACCTTGCAGTTCCTCCGCTAACGGCTGGGGGGCCGAGGGCCCAAGAACAATTACCTGGACGCCGGGCCACAACCTGCGGGCCGCCTCGATGGTCTGCGCCGTGGCGGTTTGGATTTCATCAGGGCTGGTGACCAGGGCGTCGTTCTGGCCGCCCTGCAGTATGAGGACGTTGGGGACGAAGCGCGGATCCTCAGCGGCTTCCCGCAACCGGACTTCGTACTCACGGGCCTGGTTGCCCTGCGGACCACCGCCCCACGCGAAGCCGGTTCCGCCCTCACCGTCGATGTTGGTGGGGAATCCGAGTGCGTTGGCAACAACGTACGCCCACCCCTGGCCTGGCTGGTCCGCGCCCTCACCGGCAGTGTACGAATCGCCAAGAATCAGGAGGACGGGCTGGGCGGGAAGCTGGATTTTCAGCTGTTGGGCCGTTGCGGTGGGTGTGGGTGCCGGGGTTGCCGTAGCAGTCGGCGTGGCCACCGGAGAGCTTGCCGTCACAGGGCTGACGGCTTCGCCCGGGCCGCGCGGATTCGTCAGGGCGATTCCTGCTACCCCGAAGGCAACGACGGCCAGCAGAAAGAGTGCACCGTACTTGAGCCAGTCCTGCTTGGTCATGTTGGGTCCCCACCGTTTCTCGTCACCCGGCACATCATACCGGCGTCGGCGCGGAGAAACTCAGTTCGTTCAGGTACGGCCGGCCAGCTCCAGCTCCCGAGCGGGCTCCGGTACTGGCTCCGGGGCGGGACGGACGACGGCGGGTTCCAGCCTTCTGGAAGCCCAGCGGCGGATGGGTGTTTCCACAAATCGGAACGATCCGTAAGCCATCAGCACGGTCAGGGCTGCCGTCAGCGGTACGCGGACGGCCAGTGACGGGACCAGCGGAATCAGCAGGATAAAGACCGGCAAGTGCCAAAGGTACATTCCATAGGACAGGTCCCGGCCCGGGCGGGAAAGCCAGCGGTGGCCCAGGATCCTTGAGACGAGGCCTTCTGGCAGCAGGACAAGCCACCCGATGGCCAGCCCGGCCAGTATTGCCAAGGCAGTTGGACCGGCGGTCCAGAAGATATCAAACCAGGCACCGGATTCGGTGGGCTCTTTGAGCATGAAAACGGCCAGCACCAGGGCGAGCCCCGCTAACGGACCGAACCGGCGCACACCGGCCTGCAGCGAGCCGTGGAGCCGGGAACCCGGGCTGATGGACGACAACACCAGAGCCACCGCGCACCCCAGCAGCAACTCGTCAGCCCGTGTATCCGGTCCGTTGTAAATCCGGGCCAGCGATGCCCCGCCGGAGACCAGGAAGAAGCGTGAAACCAGGAACGCCGCCGCCAGGACGGCCGTGATCCAGGCGACGGTGCGGACCTTCCAGAACCGCAGCATCACCAGTAGGAGCACTGGCCAGATCAGGTAGAACTGCTCCTCGACGGCAAGCGTCCAGGTGGGGCTCAGCGCGTTGCCGCCGGTCGAGGAACCGAAGGCTCCGAAGTTGGACAGGTTCATCACGTAGCCGGCCGCCGGTATGGCATCGGCTGCCTGGCCGCCCCACCCCGACGACGGAAAGACCAGGCCGACCACTACGACGACGGCGCAAAGAACCAGCAACGCCGGCCAGAGCCGGGCGAGCCGTTTGGCGTAGAAGACTCCAACGCGCAGCCGGCCCGTGGAGCGGTACTCCTTCATGATCAGAAGAGTGATGACAAAGCCACTGAGCGTGAAGAAAACATCCACGCCAATGGATCCACCGGGGGCAAACCCGGTTAACGTGTGGAAGAGGAAAACGCCGGCCACCGCGACGGTGCGCAGGCCATCGAGTGAGTGCTGCCGCCCGGACACCAGTCCGGATGCGGGCGCCACCGGGCGTTCTTTCATGTTCGGGATTCCGCTACTTGACCAAAAATTCACCCATCGAGCATATATAACGTTTCTGTAACCCCGCTGAGTGTCCGCTGGATGAAACCTTGCCTCGACGCGGTGGCAACCCCGCAGACCGCCGTCGTGGGACTGCTCGATTCTTAGAGGTGCTTGGAGGTCACGTACGAAACACAGTCGTCTTGGTTCCTGAATCCGTAGGTCAGGTATCCGCCCTTTTCACAGTCCTTCTTGGACGTCGGGGACTGCGCCGGCGGAGCAGGGTTAGGTGCTTCGGTGGTGTCCTGGGCGGACTGGCAGCCGGGATCAGCCGGGTTTAGAGTCACGCAATACGACAATTTCCTAAACTGGGATTTGGGTCTGGTTCAGGAGACGAATGATCCAACCTATGTCCCACTGTTCTGCGTCTCGGGCGCCCACCACGGGACCACCAGCCTTCGGAGCAACACCATGGCTTAGGCGACCGGGCCGGACAACAGATATCGGAAGATCCGGAGCGACCGGAGCGCCGACGTAAACTACCAGGTCCGAAGGATCATCGTCGCCATGAGGTGACCGAAAGACCGATTCCGCGAATATCTGCAGGAGCTGGATCGCACGAGACTTGCTCAGGCCGAGCAGCTCTCGCTGGCCTGTCGCGCGAACAACTTCGACAATGCAGTCCTCACCATCCGGATACAGGTAGATTGCTCCCCCGGCAATTTCGGCAACGTCTTCAGCCGTGCCGACAAATGCGGACACCCCAGGCGAGGAAAACACCGGCCTGAGGCCTCGGATCAACCGCGAGTCGATCGCGATGCGACCGCTGTCCACGTCGGCGAGTCCGCGGGAAATGAGGGAGCGGGTACCGTCCAACACGAATTCCTGGAGAAGTTCCTGGTTTCCGTAATCCAGGCCAATTACCGCGGCGGGCCAGATTTTCCCGGAGTGCGCAGCGAGCGCAACAACCTCGGGGCCGCTCAGTTCAAGTCTCATCGGCTAAACAACCCTAATTTTGCGGGCCAAACATCCATAACGAGATTTGGGAGGAAATTCATTTCTGCTTCTACTACAGCATCTAAGGCATCCCACGGGTTTTGGGTAGCGTAGTCCACTACTTGAAGTCTTGCTTCCTCGGACCAATCGGCCTTGCTGGCTTCGTTGACCACATCAGTCCACACGGAAATGTTCGCGCCGACAAGGTAACCGACGGGACCGAAGTTCTTTATCGTGTCGCCGGCGGTCTTGGTGAGGACACTGGCCGCATCGCCCCACTCGCCGTGGCTGACCGCATCGACCAGATCGGCGGCGTCCACCACATATCCGGCCTTCTCAAGGAAACCACCGCCTATGATTTTCCCGACCATTACCGCCTCATCGGAAATGGTGAGGCCGCCAAGCTTTAGCTGCCTCAAATCGTGGTACATCTCTATCACGGCCCGCTCATCAATCACGCCACCTTGGCTATCGCCGGGCGCACCGGAAGCGGTCATCGACGTCTGGCTACCACCAGGAACAGAACCATGTGAGGATGCGCCGTTGGCTGCGCTGGCTTGTTGCTGTTCCTCGGCATTCCGGGCCAGCGCTGATGCTCCTTCATTGAGAGCTTCTGCGGAACGCATCACCGCGAGCCTGTCGCGTTCGTTCCAGTTGGAGCGGAAGCGTTCGGCGTCAGGCCCCCGCCAAGCATCCGTGGCGTTGATGTAATGGTCCAAAGTTCTGATGACATTCAGCAAGTTGGAACCAGACGTTTCGAAATTCTTCGCCAAGGACCGAAGCTGTTCTACGTCTGCCCCATACATTCCAGCAACCAAAACAATCCTCCTAAATTCGATTCAGGCCTCATTTGTTGTCCGGCCACTATGCGAGAGGACAACAAATGAAAAGAGACACAATTAGCGGCAGGCGCTTCCTACTCCATGGCGTTCTGTTGAGCTTCTTGTGAAGCACTATCACGTAGCTGCATCGTAGTATGCAGATCTACCTAAGACCCACCGCCTCGGCAACAATTTATCCGCATCTGTCACAAATCTTGAGGGGGAGATCTACCCTGCCCGCGCTTAGTCCTGCAAAGCGAAAAAGAGTGGCGCCGTGGAGTTCGGGCAGGCCTTAAGACGCCGCGGGTGGCGCAGCAGAAAGGCAGTGTTTACCCTCCTGAAACTTTGTTCTGCGTACTATTTGCCTATGGGGACAAAACAGCACACGACCTTCTGCGCGCTCTGCGCCAAGGCAACCAACCACGTGACGGTGTATCAAAAGACCGACGACGGCGGCCAGTTAATTGCGACTGTGTGGTGCGCTGAGCACTCGGGTGAAGCCGCCTGAGCTAACTCCGGCGGGCTCCGTGACGGGACGAACGACGTCGGGCGCCAGCCTTCGGGAGGCCCAGCGCCGGATGGGCCGCTCCACAAATCGGAATGACCCGTACGCCAACAGCACGGTCAGGGCCGCTGTCAGGGGCACACGGACTGCCAGTGATGGAACAAGGGGAATCAGCAGGATATAGACCGGCAGGTGCCAGAGGTACATTCCATAGGAGAGGTCCCGGCCCTGGCGGGAAAGCCTGCGGTAGCCGAGGGTCCTGGAGATGAGGCCGTCGGTCAAAAGGACAAGCCAGCCGATGACCAGCCCGGCCAGCAGTGCCAAGGCAGTGGGGCCCACGGTCCAGAAGATATCAAACCAGGCCCCGGGCGTGGTCGGCTCTTTGAGCGTGAACACGGCGATCACCAAGGCGAGCCCAGCGAACGGACCGCCCCGCCGGACTCCGGCCTGCAGCGAGACATGGAGCCTAGAGCCCGGGCTGATGGACGACAACACCAGAGCCACGGCGCACCCAGCAGCAACTCGTCAGCCCGTGCATCCGGCCCGTTGTAAATCCGGGCCAGCGATGCCCCTCCGGAGACCAGGAAGAACCGTGAAACCAGGAACCCAGCCGCCAGGACGGCCGTGATCCAGGCGACGGTGCGGACCTTCCAGAACCGCAGCATCAACAGAAGGAGCACCGGCCAGACCAGGTAGAACTGCTCCTCGACCGCGAGCGTCCAGGTGGGGCTCAGCGCGCCGCCGCCGGTCGAGGAACCGAAGGCTCCGAAGTTGGACAGGTTCATCAGGTAGCCAGCCGCCGGGATGGCATCGGCTGCCTGGCCGCCCCACCCCGACGACGGAAAGATCAGGCCGACCATAACGACGACGGCGCAAAGAACCAGCAGCGCCGGCCAGAGCCGGGCGAGCCGTTTGGCGTAGAAGACTCCAACGCGCAGCCGGCCCGTGGAGCGGTACTCCTTCATGATCAGAAGAGTGATGACAAAGCCGCTGAGCGTGAAGAAAACGTCCACGCCAATGGATCCACCGGGGGCGAACCCCGTGACGGTGTGGAACAGAAAAACGCCGGCCACCGCGATGGTGCGCAGGCCATCGAGTGAGTGCTGCCCCCCGGACAGCAGTCCGGATTCGGGCGCCAACGGGCGTTCCATCATGGTCAGGTGTCGCGTACTTGGCCGAAAATTCACCTATCAAGCATGGATAAGGTTCGATAAGCCCGGCTGACTGCCGGCTGGACGCCAGTTGGACGCGGCGGGATCAACCCTCTACCAAGACAGCCGTGGGCCGCTGGTTGCGACCGACCGGTATCCAGAGCAGGCATCTGCCTTCACCCAGGCGCCGCCGAAGCAGGGAGATGCCCGTCCGGGGCTGGCTGGGGCTGGGTGGCCGGCGGCGCGGGCGTGGTGGCGGTCATCGCCGTTGCAGGTGACGGCGTTCAACGGCCTCGCGGGCGGCAGCAAAGAGCCCGACGCCATTCCCTCCTCCAGCGTCAGCAAATCCGCGGCGCCGGAAGCGACAGCCTCGGCGGCGCCCATTGCCAGTCCTGGTCCAAGAAAACAGTCAAGGAGGGTATGACCAACTACACGAACTCCACAACATACGTCCTTCTGCGCGAGGGCAACAAGGACATCCAACTGCAGGAAGCACTGCTCCGCTTCAAGAAGGACAAAGACGTGGACGTCACCTACCGGATAACCGTGCGCACCACCAACGGCAACATCGGACTCATAGAACTGACTTTGGCATGCCCCGGCAGCCGTGCAACGACGGTAACCAACGGAGGACGTCGCCGGCAATTGCGAGCGGCCCGGTGTGCTGAACACACGGAATGACCCATTTAGCCGTCAAGCGCAGCATGGAAGCAGTCTTCCGCTTTACGACCTACAGTCCGCAATCCCCCGTGCTGACCCCAGACTATGGCCTGCGTGCGGGGAAACCTATAAACTCCCGTCGCGGTCCGCCGACGGTCGATCAACGCGGCGACTTCGCTGCCGTCAGACCGATGGCTGCAACGCAACGTAAGGCCACTAACGAAGAGACCCGGTGCTCTTGTGTCCCGGAGCTAACTTCTCTCTGGATTGTAGGACAGCCACGATCCATCTGGTTGTTGCTCCTGCAAATCGTATTTGTGAACCTGTTTCGCGGCCATTCGCTTAGACGCCTCCCAGGGCGCAACTTCGTAATCGACTGTGAATTCGTCCAAGGCAGCGCCGCTATGCAGATCAAGAATTCTATAATTGCGAACTAAATGTGTTGTGCTCTTGATATGCTCGGTGAGCGCCTTTCTAACGGCGATGACAGCGGCCTCGGCGGCCATCGCATCCTTGAAGTGGGTGGCTCGCAACCCACCGTTGTTCATGGCGGCGGCCATGCCCGCTTCTGCGGCCATTATGTCCGCTAGTGCGCGATCTTCTTGTTCTAGCACGCCTAACAGCCTGCGTGTCTCTTCATTGTGCCTGTCGTGCTCTTCGGATGCCCTCATGGCCACATCGTAACGAACGCAGGACAGATGGTGCGGAAGTTCAACGACACGAATGAATGGAACGGCCATGTCACGCTAATACATGTGTCCATGAGCCACCCAGTTCTCAGCCAGCAACGACCCTAGCGTTCCTTGGGGGTCAGAACTTTGATGTTTGACTTGAGTTTTCAGGCTGCATTTACCATTCTTGCATCGTCAATGTAGCTGCGGACGTGACGGTCGATAGTTGCCAGGGCCTGGCGTAGTGGTGCCGGTGCGGGTGGTTTGTCGGCTTCCAGTAGCGGACGCAGGAGCCGGTTGTGGACCTTGGTGTAGAACAAGGCGACGCGTTGGCCCTCGGCCGTGATGTCGTACGTGTTGCTGTGTGGGCGTCGTTCGATGAGTCCCTTGCGGCGCAGCCGTGCGAGGTCATAGCTCATTTGGTTGGTGCTGTAACCGGTGCCCAGCAGATTGGTCACCCGGGCACGCTGGCTCCGATGGGTGAATCCGAGGGTATTGATGGTTACGCATAAGGCGCCGAGCAGGGCCATGACCCGTGGATCGCCGAACCGCAAGGCCGGGGCCCTCCTGCCATCCTCGGTGAGGGTGGACTGTGCGACCCGCTCAAAGGCTGGGCTCGCAAGGATACAACCCTGCCCGACACGTTCAGTATCGAGCAGGCGGGCATTGATGTCACGGGCTTTGGATTGCAGCTCGGGCAGATGTTCCAGGCGGCGGTGACAACGCAGGTCATCGGGCGAGTTCACGACGGTTTCGATACGCAGCGCACGGCCGTCCTTGAGGTATTGCTTGACGCGGGAGTGTTTGTAGAACGCGTTGACGGTGACGTCGGTATCCCGGGTGACAATTTTAGTCTTGCAGAGTCCGGGATCGGGCGGGCGGCCGGGACGGCTGTGGGGCGCATGCCCGGTGAAGATCAGCTCGACGCTGTCGGGACGGCCGATATCGAGATTGTCCGCGACGAGTGCCTCAAAGAAGCCGCGGGCACGGCGGGGCGCGTCAAAGACCAGGGTGCGGGAGATCTCGACTTGGCGCATGGACAGCTCCCACCAGTACCCGGCGTCCGCATCGTGATCGGTCAGCGGCAGCGGCAGCACGGCGAGCCAGCGCTGGAAGAAAACCTCGATGGTGCCCGGCCCGAGCCGGTCACAGATCTCCTGCAGGGCCTGCGGATCCTGGCAGCCGGCAAATCCGTTGGAGAGGGCCGTGAACCCGACCCCTTCCCGAAGGCACTGGCGCTTGGCCCACTCGTGACCATTGACCCAGACCTTGATCGGATACGGGAAGTACGCGCACACCTTGATGAACGCCGGACCGAAGTCGGTATCCCAGAGATAGAAATAGAAGCACGTCACCCGCCGGTCTGCCTTATGGAAGCCGAAGCACGGGATGCCGTTGGTGCCCTGGCGTTGGGTCGAGGCGAAGACATTCTGGTACTCCTGCGCCACTCCGATCGCGGCGACCCCGGACCGGCCGGTCCTCTCTTGGGTGCCCAGATAGCGGCGAATCACATCGATCTTCCGGTCTTCCTTGGCGAAGCGGATCAGCGGGATGTGGTTGGTCTCGGCGAACGAATTCACCGAGCGGCGAAAGTTGGTGCCGATCTTTTCCAGGATCGCCGGAGAAGGGATCCGGTAGCCCAGATGCCTGGTCATGAACGAAACGACCTGGCCACCGACCTGCAGTGTCGGGACATAGCCGTTGAGATAGATCCGGTCCAGGCACTGGATATCCAGGGCCACGTGGCCTTCGAGGACGTCATTGACATTAACCACCACAATCACCGCATCCCCTCCGAGCCGAGCCTCCGATACCATCAGATTGCACCGCACCGGACGGGGCGTCATCAGCGACAGCCAACCACCCACCTCGGCGGTCAGAGGCGAAGCCTCACTGGATTCTCGTTCAAAATAAGCATCGTACCGAAGGAATCCGGAGCCTTCCCACCGTCACAAACACATGGTGATCATACGTGAGGGTCGGCTACGAGACTTTGCGCACGGCCCATTAGCATCCACGGCTTGTCGATGATACGACCCAGGCCTAGAATCGCCACCTCGGAGTGGTTGACGATCGCTGCCGGACCATCCACGCCAAAGACCGCATAATTAATGAGTTTGAATGTCCGGCGCCCAAGCTATGCCCGACTGGCTTGCCGTCACGAACCGCATCGGTGAGCCAGAGGATCTCGTCATCCAGCTCACGCAAGCTGAGTTTTTCGGCCCACAGGATGAAAGGAACTATCAGCCTGCGGGCCGTCTGGGTTTCTTCAGGCTCGTGCGAAGTTACGACGAGTGCGGTGGTGTCAACATCCGGCCGAACAGTGGCCTCGGGGATCTCAGCATGACTGCGTGACATGTTGTCTGCGACGGCTTTACGCACGCCCTTGATGGGAGTGCGGGAGGAAATGTCCAAACGCTGCAGGCGTCGATGCCACTTCGGTCTCGAGTGATTCAGCCCTTCGGATGCTCGCTAGTAGACGATGAAGCCCGCTATGCCCGATGCGTCTGGAAAATGCAGCCAATGGAATCGGCGGCAGAAGGTGAAGTACTTTATCTCAATACGTCTGCGCGGCACCGTCGGCCTGCTTTCCAGGGAATGCCCGCGCTGGCCTAACCGCGTCATCTAAAGCCGCGGACTCGTAGTTGGCATTGAATGAGCGAGAACCATTTTCGACGGTACGTTGAAGCACCGCAGGTCTTCTCCACTGCCCACCCTTGTCCCCTTGGGAACCTTCTTGGTTCGAATAGTAGGTGTAGGAGTAGGAATCTGGGCCTTTCACTGGCAGTCGGTTCATGACCACCCCTAGCAAGTTGGCACCAACCATATCCAGAGCATTCAAGGACTTTTCCAAGTCTTGGACTTTTAGTTTCTGCGATCCTACGACGACGACAACGCCGCCGACATGCTGGGCTAAAACAGCTGCGTCTGTAACAGGCAAGAGTGGTGGAGCGTCGATAATGATCGTGTCGAACACCTGTTCCAGTCCCACGATCAGTTGTTGCATCTCCTGCGAGCCGAGAAGTTCACTGGGGTTGGGGGGAATCTGGCCGGACGTAAGCACATAAAGACTATCGTCACCCCACAGCTGAAGGAGATCATTTACCTCCGCAAGGCCCAACAATGCAGACGTGAGCCCCGCATTGCGATCAAGTCCAAGATACTCGTTGACCATCGGGCGTCTTAAATCCGCGTCAACTAGGCAGACTGTCTGACCCGCCTGCGCGAGAGCGATCGCGAGGTTTGTGGCTGTCGTGCTCTTCCCCTCGCCCGGCAGGGAGGACGTCACTAGGACGGACTTGGCACGGCCCGAGATGTTAGCAAACTGCAGGTTTGTCCGGAGCTGGCGAAAAGACTCGGCCCGGGGGCTCTGAGGTGCCGCCTGTGTCAGAAGGGGCTTGCGGGAGGCATCTTGATCAAAAGCTATGCCGCCCAGCAAAGGCGCAGGCGTAACACGCCTGAGATCGGCCTCACCCCGAAGGCGGTTGTCCAAAGTTGTTCGGAGTATCGCGGACGTAGTACCTATGGCAATACCGATAAGAAGGCCAAGAAGGACATTCAACCTTGTATTGGGCGCGGATGGGTATTTAGGTGCTTCGGCGGGGGTTACTACGGACATGTTGACGGGAGATGAGCCACCGTTCTTAGGCCGTTCAAGAGTCTCAATTGCTGCGATCAAGCTAGATGCTATCGCCTTCGCAAGTGCGGCAGCTTGGACCGGAGAAGCGTCATCGACGGAGATATTGATAAGAACCGTGTTCAGATCAGACGTTGCCGTAACCTGCTGTGCCAATTCTTCAGCCGTGATTTCGAGGCCCAGGGAGTCTATCGCCGGCTGCAGAACGACAGGCGTGGTAACCGTCTTCACATACGACTGAACTCGCGCTTGGCTAAAGGTGTTTCCCTGCTGCAGCTCCTGCGCTGAGCCAGAATTCTGAATCGCAACGAATAGTTGCGTGGAAGCTGTGTACGTCGGCTGGACTAGTGCGGAAGCTCCTGCAGACACCAAGACGCCAGCTAGCATGGCAGCAACGATTACCATCCAGTTTCGTCGCAGAATGCGTAAGTAGTCGCCGAGTTCCAACCTGGGTCCCCCTGTGTGAGTATCCCGACGCGGGAATGACAGGCATCGGGAACGTAACTAATTTGTGGATCACGGCAATTGTACGCGGCCCCGCGTCCATGCTTCGCCAGGGACAGTCGGAGATAGCGACCTTCCCTGATGAAGGCAAGGCCAGAATTAGTTGAATATTTTACAAACTACAGCTTGCGACGGCCTCAAGCTGTGCAACAAAGGGGGTACCGGCAGCGGCCCCGGCGCTCGCCACGGAAGACCAACATGACGCTTCCGGCCCGACGCCTGACGTCCACTAGTCTGAGAAGAAGGGGGTTGCCGGATGCTGAGCATATATAGTGAACGAGGAACCGGTCGCTGGCCAGGCACTAAACTCACTCGCCCAAGCGTTTACTCGCTTCGTCGGCTCCCTAAGAGCGTAGGCACGCAGCTGACTACGAGTTGCCGGTGGATTTCTCTTGAAATCGAGATGCACACTATACATACCGGCAAATTATCGATGGTCGCTCGCGAAAGCGGGCCAAGGCGGCGAATACCTGGCGTCTGGATGTCGTGGATAAAGTCAAACTGGATTTCGGAGCGTTGTTCTTGAGACCGACTAAGCTATTCCCTGCCACGAAGCAGGGGCTTGTTACAATCATCTTGGTCATCGTCGTAGTGATTGCGTTGAACCTAACCGTCATATTCACAGGGATCAGCACTCTAGTGTTTACTGCGATGGGCGCCTTGGCTTTGCTCGCCTGCACGCTGAGCCTGCCAAGGCACTGGCTCCCCGGAATGGCGCTGGCGTTGTTTGTTCTCCTTCCGATTACATATATGCCGTCTGTTAATCCGGTTTTCGGCCGTTACCTGGCGCCTGCCTTAGGAATGCTGCTTATTTGGATGCTCCGCTCAATCGGCAAGCCCCAAGGAACAATCGGACGCGTCCCTAAACTTTGGACTTGGATTGCATGCTTGCTCCTGGGTCTTTCCACTGCTTCGGCTGCGTGGAGTTTAGATCCTGCGCGTTCTCTCTTCTGGACTTTCACTGTCGGGATTGCGTTCATTGGATTCGCTTGGATGGGTCAGAAGGCAGACCACCGTAGTGTGGCGAGCCTTACCGCAACGTGGTTATCGCTCGGCCTTTTCATTGGAGCGATGGCAATCGCCGAAGGAGTGACAAGTACATCGTTTCTCCAGGCTATCTACGCAAACCAGGATTCTTCAGGTATCGGTTTCAATCAACTCTGGAGCACCTTCCGTGTCACTACGACACTGGGACACCCGCTCATGAATGCCACGTTCCTAGCCACTACATCAGCCTTCGGAATCATGCATGCGGCGAGGACGAATTCGAAACTGGCCTTGGTATCCGGTGTTCTGTGCGGAGCGGGTGCCGTATTGACGGTTTCCAGAAGCGCAGTGGGAGCGCTGGCTGCCGGCCTTTGCTTGGGTCTCATCACTGTGCTGACCACCAAATCCATGTCTTTCGGCAGAAAGGCCTTCTGGACTCTTGGGGCAGTTGCGGCAGCTTGGGCGGTTGCGACCACACCGATTGTCCAGGAGCGTTCCGCATCGGCAGAAGGCGAAGGATCGTCGAGGCTACGATCAATACTCCTAGATCTCGCCCTCGACGCGGCAGCAAGCGACGGCTTTACCGGTTCTGGTGCCGGTTCGTCAGCTCAGCGATCCGTACTCGCTGGCATCACTCTCCCATTTGAGAACTCTTATGCGGGAGTTTTGGTCAGCCTAGGTATTGCAGGACTGGCTCTCATGATGGTCCTCATGCTTGGCCTTCTCATTATTGCTGTAGTCCAAAATAACCCTGCAGGCGCGGCCGCCTTGGCTACATTCTCCATACAGATTTCGGCATACCCTCTTGTAGACAATGTGCCTATTTCAATGATTATGCTTGGGGCGCTTGCATACCTCGTTTTCGGTACGTCCGCATCCAGTTCCAGCAATACCGAGACGCTTGGAGCGATGACAGGACACTCGCCCTTAGCAGCTACCCTTCGGCGGTAACCCATCAAATTACACACTGTCGTTCGCTGGGTGCCACCGCAAGTGCCACACCCGCGGTACGCAAGACTTCATGCACATCCGTATATGACGTGCCCCGCTTACTCGGGCGGGCAAGCGATGCCGGTCCTGTTTCTAAGCCATTACACACCCGAACGCCGTAGGCTCGCCGGCCTGACACACAAGGGTCGCTGCTGGCGAAGGTGAGTAGTTTGGTTCCTCAATCGGCCGGCGCTGTACAATCAATTTCGCCCGACATTCTCCGGTGCGTATGCTGAAGACGTCTTGGGGAAATTTGACTTCCTGGAGAATCAGCCCACATCTCTTGCCTAGATGCGGTGTGCGCCGAATCACACCAGTCAAACATCAATTTTCGGACGTCGGAACGAGGGAATTTGAGCGACGAAGCAGCGCCGAAGAACGGCGAAAATAGATACATACACATTGATGCCCTCCGCGCGTTCGCAGTGATGCTCGTTGTGGTAGCCCACGCCGGCCTTGGCCACTTTGTGCCCGGCGGAAGCGGCGTGACGATTTTCTTCGCCGTTTCCGGATTCATCATTACTTTCTTGTTGCTACGAGAGAGAGGGGAGTCGGGCAGCTTTTCCGTGTTCCGCTTCTATCAAAGACGCGCAATCAAGATCGCTCCGCCTTTTCTGGTTGTTGTCCTTATACCGACGATGATCTATTCGTTATGGATCAGCGTTGATTGGCCCGTAGTAATGTCCCAGATATTTTTTGCCTATAATTGGGTCAAGTACCAAGGACACTTCGAAGTTTTGCCCGGAAGCGAGGTAGTATGGAGCCTTGCAATCGAGGAACAATTCTACATTGTTTTCTCAATTGTCTGGCTCCTTATTGCTAAGGGCAGAAGGGCGATGTTGTGGCTCGGAGTGACGGCGGGATTCGCAATTCTTTACTCCACGACCGTTAGATTCTTACTTGCCTCGTCCCAATCGTCGGAACGGATCTACTACGGTTCGGATACGCGCATTGATGGAATCGCGTGGGGAGTCTTAGCGGCAGTCATTTACTATAGCTGGATCAGCAGCGATCGGGCCCGAGGAAAGTTCGTGCCTTCCTTCTCACATCCTTCGATACTGATCCTAGCGATAGGTATTTACATTCTGAGTCTCGTGATTCGGGACGAATGGTTTAGGGATACCGTTCGCTACACGTTGCAAGCGGTAGCAACCTGCGCTGTCATCCTCTTCGGGCTCGTGCCAGGCGAGGGAACTGTCAGGCGTACGTTCAATGCTATCGCGAGGTTGCCGTTCGTAAACCTGATTGGTGCAGCAAGCTACAGCATCTATTTGGTACATTTGTCTGTCGTTTCGGTGTTACGCCCATACGTAGAAACCCTTCCCTTTGTCCTGAGTGTCTTCTTGCTTACGACTGTCGGCGTGGGAGTGGGGATACTTGTATATTCGCTTGTTGAAATACCAGCCCACAAGTTTGGCAAAGCGCTGAAAATCCGGCAAGCAAAATCTGCCCAGAGCGCGGTCGCTGCGGCGAAAGTGTAATCCGTGTGGCGAAGGGAGGCATGTCGCTGTCCCACCGCAGCGGGGGTCTCCTGTAAGGCGCTGAATGGTGTGCCTAGCTCGGTCGCCGGTGCCGTTGAAGTTCTCTCTGGTCCAAGTACCGCTGGTGCTGCGAGATGTGGCCTCGCCTGCCCGCGGTGTCCTCTTTGAATCCACTGCGAAGATCCCGCGGCACGCCAGGTCCACCGGACGGCTTCGGGTCTGGTCTACCTCGTCGACGCGGTCATTCGTTCCGGACTGGACGGGCCGTGTCGGAGACTGCCTCGGCATTCTCGTGTCCTGGTGGAGGGTCAGCGCGGAGGTGAACGAAGCCTGTGTTGTGACCCTTGTGACGTGGATCGGCTCAGCCCGAGGATGCTGGGCATCGACGAGCATCGCCGCCGGTCGGTGCGCTATTTCCGTGATCCGAAGTCCGGGCCGTGGACCCAGCACGACCACAGGCTGACAACGCTCGTGGACCTTGGACAAAGGACATGTCATGCGTGTCGTCGACGGCCGGGACCACACAGGCGTCGGCGACTGGCCCTTCACCCGCCCGCTGGACTGGCAACTGGCACTGCACTTAGTCGCGATCGATCTGTCCGCCCCGTACCGGAAGTCGTTGAAGAAGCGGCCTCCACGCGCGCTGTCGCGGTCGAGCATATCCATGGGCACTCGCCGCCGTGTCCACCGCAACTACCGGATCAGGTGAGACAACGCTGAACATGCGAGGGGCCGTCAATCATGTATGTGACTCCGAATTGCAGGCGCGTCGGATTTGGGTACGCTCCCCATATCGAAGGGCATCGCCAGCCCTTGTGCGTCGGGCGAAGACGTTTCAGCCTCTCCGAACTGGCCAAGGTCGGCTCCAATTACCGGGACCAGACACCGCCAAGTCACGATGACATATGTTATCGCGGTTAGCGTCCGAATCGAGACAGAAGCGATGGGGATACCAATTGGGCCCATTGCGGCGAAGAGGACCCCGTCAAGGAGCACCGTCAAGAGGGTAATCGTCGCAGCAAACCACAGAAGTATGGACTGACGATCAGCCACGACAAGGAGCCGGGAGCACGCCATTGAGATGACCGTGACCGGCAAAGAAATCAGGAGAAGCTGCGACCAGGCCAATCCCTGTTGCCACGCCTCAGGGATCGGAAACAGCGCAGGCGCCATTTGTAATACGCCAATTGCTATCACCGAAGCGCTACTGGAAAGCACCAAGAGAACGAATAAGTCTCGCCTAAGCAGCCGAAAGCCTTCGTCCATTGGCGTCGAACGTAACTCAGACCACCGACCCACGCGCCGAACTATGTAACTCAGGTTGAAAAATTGGACACCGGCGAAGAAGATCTTGTCTGCAAGTTCATACGCGCTGAGACTTCCGGTCGGAGCGGCCGACAAGAACATCCGGTCAGTGACCGGCGCGAGTTGTACAGTGGCCGTCGAAAGCGACTGTGTAATCAGGCCGCCTGTCTCAAGCCTCAAGTCCGTCTGCGTCCCCAATGAGTCCAAGCGACTTGCCAACGGCAGTAGGGCGGTCAGGCGGATCGCTTCGCCCACCACGATACTCAAGGCGATTGTGATCAAGGGCGCTCCAGGCCATACCAAGACCAGTAGCAACGGCAGCGCAGCCTTCAAAGCTTGGAGCAAGATTGGGATCTCCTGCTTCCCACACGAAATTAGCTGCCCCGATCGGCTGCTGGCTTCCCCGCCGATCAGCGGAAGCATCAACGTCAACACTGCCACCACGAGGAAGTCAGATCGCTGTTCGGGCAGTATGGCAAGGTAGTACGCGCCAATGAGCGCTGAACCGCCCAGCAGTGTCGACAGAAGAGTAAATTTGCGAATAACGCGTCGGTACCTACGCAGTTCGCCTTTTGACACTGTGCCGCTTTGCGCGCGAACGCGCCCGAACTGAACAACCGAATTGACTTCGATAGTGTTTCCGAGAATGTTCGTGAGGACCAGAGCAACAGAGGTAGCCAAAAAAAATGGATCGCTAACGTCTTTGCCCAACACAGCAGTGAGGACGAAGGGTAATGCAAAGCCCGGTAGCATAGCGAAGATCGCCACTATGGGGCTCGCTAGCCTAAGGAAGGTTTGTCTACGCATTCTTCTACTTCACCAGGCGTTTTATCACTGAGAGCAGCTGCGCTCCGCTACTCTCAGCGCTGAATCGGTTCATCCAGCTTTGAACTGTCACTGAGTCACCAGGGAGCAAGGTTTCAGCGGCAAGGACGCCATCAACGTAGTCCGAAACAGCGTCGCCGCTGACCAAGACACCAGTGACGCCGGGTAATACTGCATCAGCCACGCCTAACGCCCGCGAGGACGCCACCACTCGAAAACCGGACGCCGCAGCGTCCAGCAAGACGTTTCCAAACCCCTCAAGCATTGAGGGAAGTAGAACCAGAGAGTTCTCAGGAACCAGCGTCGGCCAATCCGCTGACCAGCTCAGGAAAGTGGCGGTGACGTGCATATTCTCCGCCCTGAGTTTCGTCGCCTCTAAGGCGGGACCATCGCCAATGAAGACGACTTTTGGACGCATTCCCTGGATCTCACCTAGCGAGAATGCCACATCCAAGGCCAGCCCGGGGCGTTTTTGGGCGACCAACCGCCCCGGGACCACTAAGGTCACTGAGTCCGTGGCATCGATGCCACGGCTGCGTTGTGGTAACAACACCGGAGCCGGGAAAACGGGGTTGGGAACTACCCACAGTCGATTGCGGTCAATTCCATATCTTGCCACGGCTTCTGCCGCGACAGCGTGCGAGCTTGCCAAGAAAGCGTCAGCAAACCGGTAGACCGCCCGGGCAATAGCGGTCTGCGCATGGAATCCCCGACTCCGGTTTACTCCATAATTCGACTCAATTGTGTGGCTGCTTACTATGACTCTTGGGCGTCCTCCAAAGGACAAAAATACGCCTGCTAGAGCCAGCAAATTCCAAAACGGCATCAGACCAATAACCACATCCGGGCCTTCAACACGTATAGCCCTTCGAAGCGACCTGACCAGCGAGAACAGGGACGAGGCACCAAGAGGCACGACGCGGAACGAGCCAGCATCGACCTCGACCTCGATAGGCTGAGTGGCAAAAACGATGACTTCGTTTCCGGACTCAGAGAGATGAGAAGCCCACGCCTTGGCCACGTACTCAGCTCCACCACCCGCTAAACGTGGAACAACAAATGCGATCTTCATTAGACTGAGCCTCGCGGGTGATTCACTTGGCTTGGTGCTAAGTGCATCCAGCCAGGCATTGGGGAGTTCGAGCCGACATCACGAATGATTTGGGCCGGTGCGCCGGCCACGACAACATTCGATGGAACATCCTTTGTCACAACGGAGTTTGCGCCGATCACCGAATTATCGCCCACTTTAATATTCCCGAATAGAACGGCGCCCGGACCGATGTAGACACTATGCCCAATTTGCGGTGCAAAATTTTCCGCTTCACCCAGATTCGTACCGGAATGAATGCGGCAGTACCTGCCAACTCGGACTTTATTATTGACGACTATATTGCCGATATGAGCAATAGAAAGTCCCCTACCAAATACTCCTGGCGGGATGGATATACCGTAAAAGGCTCCCAAACGAGCCAGACGCAGGCGGGCCAAACCCCAGGCCAGACGACCTAGTGGATTCTCATAAATTGATAGCAATTCAACTAACCGAAGAGTCCTCTGGTAATGCAGTTCTGGATATTTGAATTTAAGCCAAGGGACCCAACGATTCACATCATGGCTATGCATATCCTCGTCCAAGAAATCCAAATAGTCTTGACGACTATTGATTACGTCGTGTTGGCTATCATCCAAAGTATCGACGTCCCCACTCGAGATGCCTCTTGAGGCCCTCTTCCAGGTCAACACGAGGCTTCCATCCGAGGTCACTGGAGATCTTGTCGATGGAACCAGCTGTCCGCCGAACATCGCCTGCAACAGCGTCGATGTACTCAACGTTCAGCGCGGAGCCACTCAGGTCGGCCAGAATGTCAAGGACTTCGTTCATAGAAACGTTACTGCCGCCAGCAACGTTGTAGACGGCGCCTCCCGCGGCGTCAGAACGAGCAGCGCAGATATTCGCCTCAACGACGTCGTCTACGTAGGTAAAGTCGCGAACCTGATTTCCGTCCCCATATATTTGTATCGTGCCATTAGTTACGGCCGCTTTGACGAATCTCGTGAAAGCCATATCCGGCCGTTGACCGGGGCCATAGACCGTGAAATAGCGGAGAGACACCGTCGGCACGGCAAAGTTCTTGGCGTACAGGGTGCATAGGTGCTCGGCAGCCAGTTTCGTTACACCATATGGGCTCAAAGGTTGGGGTTTGTCAGATTCGTGAGTTGGATACGCCTCAGCATCTCCGTAGACCGACGAGGAGGAAGCGTAGACAAACTTTTTTAGACTCTTGTTGGTACGCGCCCATTCAAGAAGGCGTTGGGTTGCCCCAACGTTCGCCTCGGTGTAAATCTGGAACTCATCCCCCCAAGATCGTCGCACTCCAGGTTGTCCTGCTTGATGAAATACAAGTTCGACATCACCGACCGCGCCGGAGAGGTCTACCGCATTAATGTCCGCGTCCAAAAACGTGAAATTGGGGCCTCGTAGTGCTTCGAGATTCGACTTCTTTATGTCGACATCGTAGTAGTCCGTGAGACAATCCAGTCCTACAACCTCGTGTCCCTCTGCGATGAGGCGCTTGGACAGCCGACTCCCGACAAAACCGGCTGCGCCAGTTACCAGAGCTTTCAACGTATCTTCTTCCTTAGCGTGTTGTACGTAATTGTTGCTATTGCTAGACCCTTGACTAAGTAACGGTGTGCAAGTCGGCGCGGCTCTTGAATGAGACGCCACGTCCACTCCATGCCCAGCGTTTGCAGCCATAGCGGGGCGCGAGACTTCTTTCCGCTCGCAAAGTCGACAGCCGCGCCTGCACCGATGTAGATAGCCGGCGCCAAGACTGCCCGAAGGGCCAGAAAGAACTGCTCCTGTTTCGGGGATCCCAAACACACGAAAACAAGGTCTGGCTTCAAATCCGCTAAGCGGGTCAGCATCGGCTTCAAGCCTACGGAGTCGAAACCCGTGGAATAGGCGAGCTTGACACCTGTAAGAGCCGCCTGTGGATAAGCCTTCCGCAAGTTACCGACGGCTAGATCATTTGCCTCGTCCGCGCCGCCCAGTATTACAACTTGCCATTTACGCTCATGTGATGCCGCGACACATTTCATGAGCATGTCGGCTCCGGTTTGCCGAGTCGCGCCGCTGGCACCGATCATCCTTGCCATCCATACCAGTGGCATACCGTCGAGAGTTCTCAATGAGGCGTTCTTGTAGGCTGTCCAGAGATCTTGACTTCGCCGGAGATCGATCGCCTGATCTACATTTGCTGTGACGACTAATGCCGGTTTCTTGTACTTGAGCAGCTCATCTAGCTCGTCTAGAAGTGTGCAGTCATTCCCCACAAAGACTGGCAGTCCACCCAACAACACTTCGTTGTCAGGCGACAGACTCACAGCCAGATCGGCTCCAGCGAGAAGATCCATCACTGTTTGCCCTCCGCAAACATGACATCGTTTACCACAGCCGGAGCCGCTAGATTTCCAACGCTCTCGCGTGCCGTTTCCGAGCTAAGGTTGATAGCTCGGCTAATGGCCCCCGCAATTGTCACCGGGTCCCTATTTGTGACGAATCCGTTCTTGTCATCTTCCACGATTCCGCCGGTGTCCGAACCCTCGGTCACGACGGCAGGCAGCCCCGATGCGAGTGCCTCCACTAGAACACGTGGATATCCTTCGTACCCTGGGTGCGACGTCATCAGGAAAACATTGCATTGACCCATAATTCGTGCCACTTCGTCCGGTTCAACTCGGCCATGTAGCTGCACCCGAGCCCTCAGTCCTGTCGGAAGAGAATTGAGCCTCTCCTCCAGCGCAGCCAACATCGTGCCAGAGCCTAATACTGACAACGACCAATTGTCCGATGGCCTCAATCGCTCGAGTTCCTCGATGACATCCAATGCCAGCTCTGGGTCCTTTGGAACTTCGAGCCGCCCAACCCAACAGACCGCGTTGGTGCGGCGTTCAGAGGACTGCAAAATTAGTTCGGGGTCCCACCATGTAGGCGAAAATCTCGCTGCTTGATTCCACCCCTGTACCGTTGTGGAGTACTCCCTGTTGAAAACGATGACATCGGCCGCTCGCCTGACCACAAGCCTTTCCAGTGCTTCGTGGAGGGTACCCGCAAAGCGCCAAAAAGAGTCCGAGGTTTTCCCTGTCAATCCTCCCTGTTGCGTATGCACCATATAGACCAAAGGCTTGCGTCTTAACATGGGGATCAGAAGAGCGATATCCATTCTGTGGGCTTGGACGGCCAAAGCGTCCGGCATGCGTCTGAGGAAGCGGGCAAACCCCACGGCCAGTTTGATTGAATGCGGAATAAACCGACGCTGATCGCCTGGATCGACCCTTGCCACCGGCAAGAACCAGACTTCACGATCTTCGAACTTGTAGAGCTCCCAAACTCCGAGCCTCCTTGACTTGGGTCCAGCCCCAGTATCAACTCCGACAAAGGCAAGCGTCATGTTGTCAGGTGCGTACTTGGCGATGCCGCGAAGACATGTATCAATACCGCCTGGAGACGGCCTAGCCAAGTCCGTCTGGTGAATGATCAAGCGATCAACTTTTGGAGGAACGATGCCCAAATGACTACCCCTAGTTAGCAATTCACGACCAAAAAGAATCAGCCAGTTAACCGTCTCTGCGCTGAGGATCAGCCTAAAACGGTACGCGATGCGGGTCTGGACGCGCTGTCAGTCATATTGCAGGACACTGCTTGGTGAACCAATGATCGTGCTAGGATCGCGCCAATAATTTTTCTGAGAGCCCCCAAACCACGGAACCGCGTGCGATCTGCTCCTGGCGTTTCCTGCGCAATCCTATCAAGGGGCCGCCGCGCCACAATCACCACACGTGTGAGATTCACCTCAAACGATTCGGTTGCAACGCACAGGTCGCAATTTGTTACCGTCAACACGACTAAGTTCCTAACCTCGGAGCCTGCAAGTCGGCATGCTGTGAGAACATGGCCTCACAATGGGAAGTGCCATTCACGCTGACGTCGCGAAAATTCCGCCGCAGACTCGGCTGAAGGGCAATACCGGACCACACGACAATTTGGGGATGCTATTTGGGTGCCGACGCTGATTGGCGAGTTCGAACATCGCGCCGCCTGCGAGTAGTAGATGCGTTTGTTATTCTCTGGGCCGTCATGGGAGCGTACGTCGTTCGCTTTGGTATCGATTCAAGGGCAGAGGTCCCCATCTACGAGACGACTTACGGGTCGTTCTCCGTTGCGCTGGCCGTCGTTTGGTGGCTAATGCTTGGAGCTTGGAGCAGCCGAAAGAGTCACATTTTAGGCGCGGGAGCCGATGAATACAAGAGAGTTGCTGCGGCTTCTCTTTGGCTTTTCGGCTTGGTTGCAATCTTCTCGTATGTCCTTCGCGTGGACACCGCCCGGGGGTACGTCGGCATCGCTCTGCCTTCTGGTCTCCTTGGCCTTTTGCTGGCGAGGTGGCTCTTGCGACAGCACCTGAGCGTAGCCCGACAGGGCGGGCGAAGTATGTCGCGGTTACTCCTGCTAGGAGGCCATAGCGCAATCGCGCATTTGTCATCCTCACTCCACAGTTCGAAACATTCCGGGTACAAGCCCGTGGCAGCGTACTCGCCTGGCTCCGCCTCGGCGGAGGCAGTCGAACCTGAGTCGGGGCTACCAATTTTGGGCCATTCACCCGACACTCAGTCCATCCTCGATGCTATTGCTCATTGCGGTGCGGACGCCGTGGCCATATCGGCAGGGGTGCAACTTCACCCGCAGACCCTTCGTCATTTGGGTTGGGAGTTAGCCGCCCGAAATGTCGGGCTGATCATGGCCCCCGCGCTGACAGATATCGCCGGTCCTCGAATCCACACGCAGCAGGTCGCAGGGCTACCTCTGATTCACGTCACAACTCCGACACTTGAGGGCGGTCAACTGGTCGCCAAAAGGATGTTTGACCTCATCGTTTCAGGTCTACTGATTGTCGCGGCCGCCCCGGCCATGCTCATCGTCGCCGTTCTAATCAAGGCAGATGACCGCGGGCCCATAGTATTCAAACAGGAACGTGTCGGTATGGAAGGAATTCCATTCAGGATGCTCAAGTTCCGGTCGATGGTCGTCGACGCTGAGGATAGGCTCGCAGGTCTCGCGCACCAAAGCGAAGGCAATGGTGTGCTCTTTAAGTTGAAAAGTGACCCTAGGGTAACTCGCGTAGGTGGGCTCCTGCGACGATTCAGTCTGGACGAACTTCCACAACTGTTTAACATATTTTCGGGTTCCATGAGCTTGGTGGGCCCCCGTCCTCCGCTTCCTCGTGAGGTGGAGGCATACGAGCATGACGTTCGACGTCGGCTATTGGTAAAACCCGGCCTCACCGGTCTCTGGCAAGTGAGTGGCCGTTCCAACCTTTCTTGGCAAGACTCGGTGCGCCTCGATTTGTACTACGTAGAAAATTGGTCGTTGGCCGGAGATGTCATCATCATGTTGCGGACAGTCAAAGCTGTTTTCGGCAGCACCGGGGCTTACTAGCCTGCATCTCTCCATCACAAAGTGCCCTCCGGGGGAAGGAAACAGTTATGAGAATCTCAGTCATCGGGTGTGGCTATTTGGGTGCAGTCCATGCTGCCTGCATGGCGAAGCTGGGGCACGAAGTTGTTGGCATTGATGTGGACGCACGGAAAATTGAAGAACTGTCCGCCGCACGGGCGCCGTTTTACGAGCCTGGGCTGGAAGAACTCCTGCGAGAAGTCCAGGAAACGGGAAGGCTGTCGTTCACCACTGACCTATCGGCCGCCGCAGGAAGCGCTGTGCATTTCATTTGTGTCGGTACCCCTCAGAAGAAGGGGGAAAACGCTGCGGATCTGACATATGTCGACGCCGCGACAACAGGACTCCTTCCCTACGTTCTCCCAGGCGACGTTGTAGTCGGAAAGTCGACGGTGCCTGTGGGAACAGCCTCACGGCTGTCGGCTCTTCTCCGCGCAGAACAACCTGAAGCGCATTTAGTGTGGAATCCCGAATTCCTCCGCGAGGGCCATGCCGTTGCTGACACGCTTCACCCCGATAGATTCGTATACGGAGTCAGCGATGGTTCCGAGGACCATCCTGCAGTGGCCATCTTGGATGGCGTCTACTCGGCTCCACTCGCATCGGGCACCCCCCGTCTTGTCACCGACCATCCGACCGCTGAACTCGTTAAGGCCGCCGCGAATTCATTCCTCGCAACCAAAATTTCATTCATCAACGCAATGGCTGAAGTATGCGAAGCAGCGGGGGCAGACGTTACGCAACTCGCTGACGCTATCGGCATGGATGATCGGATTGGCCGGAAATTCCTGCATGCGGGCATAGGCTTTGGCGGAGGCTGTCTACCGAAGGACATCCGTGCATTCATGGCCCGTGCCGGAGAGCTTGGGGCCGATCAGGCGCTAACTTTCCTTCGCGAGGTCGATGCCATCAACATGCGTCGCAGAACCCGCGTAGTAGAGCTTGCTCGCGACTTATGCGAGGGGTCCCTGCTGGGTAAACGAGTCACGGTGCTGGGCGCCGCGTTTAAGCCCGAGAGCGACGACGTCCGCGACTCTCCTGCCCTCAGCATTGCTGCGCAACTGCAACTTCAAGGTGCTGTTGTTACGGTGACTGATCCTAAAGCCCTGCCAAACGCCGCCCGTAGATTCCCCGAACTCCACTACGAATCCGACACTACGGCCGCCGTCCAGAAGGCCGACGCTCTCCTCCTACTTACTGAGTGGCAGGAGTATCGCGACCTCGACCCTTACCACTTGGAAGAGTCAGTATCTTCACGCCGGATCCTTGACGGCCGCAACGTCTTGGACCCCGCCAAATGGCGTGCGGCTGGGTGGATCTACCGAGGCTTGGGCCGACCCTGAATGGCGGGCAACCAAGAAATCCAAGACAGTACAGTCACGTCCCGGCGGAGGCGGCTTTCAAAGTCTCGTAAAAGCCCCCTTGGCCGGCCTCTCTTGCTCGCTCTGGCATGTTTGGGACTCCTTATTCTCGTCACCGGGACGGGAGCAGCTTGGCTGGCAAGCAAGGCATCGGCCATAAACTCCGAACTCAAAGCTGCCACCGCCCTGGTCGCGCCACTGAAAGAGGCGATCACCGCTGACAACTCGGGTGAGGCGTCTTCGACCGTCGAACAACTTCGAGCCCACACAGCAGCAGCGAAGGAAGCCGCGAATGACCCTTTGTGGACCTTGGCCTCGAGTGTGCCCGGCCTAGGTTCGAACTTCAGCGCGGTGGCTGAGGTTGCGCGTACGGCAGACGATGTGGCCACCCTGGGTCTCGCACCGCTCGTAAAGGTTTACAGCTCCCTTGATTGGGAAGCACTGCTCCCCAGCACCTCGGGCACTGATCTCGCACCGCTGGAGGCAGCCTCCCCCAGCATTTCGGCTGCGGCGAATGCCGTTCGGCTGTCAGCCGACAGGCTAAATCAACTCGATGACAGCACGCTGTTACCTCAAGTTGCCGACCCCCTGACCCGAGCAAGAGACCAGTTGCGGGACGTAACTGGGGCCCTGGACGCAGCCGCTAACGCCTCGAACGTCGCGCCGGGCATGCTGGGTGCACAAGCGCAACGTAACTACCTCCTCATCATCCAAAACAATGCCGAAGCTCGGGCGTCTGGCGGCATACCTGGTGCCCTTGCCGTTCTTAGCCTCGACAAAGGCAAACTGACGCTGGGCTCTCAGAGCAGCGCTGGAGCTGTAGGCATCATGTCGCCCGTCGTGCCCGTGGACGCCGAGCAGCAACAGATCTACTCCGGTCGCATGGGAAAGTTCATGCAAGATGTGAACCTAACGCCGGACTTTCCAACGGCGGCCGGAACCGCTCAAGCCATGTGGGAAAGAAAGACCGGTCAGCGTGTCGACGGAGTGTTCTCCATCGACCCAGTAGCTCTGAGCTACATCTTGGATGCAACCGGCCCCGTAAAGATCACGCAACCTGATCTCGTGGCACTCGCCAGTGTGGGCTTGCCAACTGAGCTAACGGGTAAGAACGTCGTTCAAACCCTACTCTCTGACGTGTACGGAAAAATCGAGCAGCCACGCCTCCAAGATGCCTACTTCGCCGGCGTCGCTCAGGAGATTTTCGCAGCCTTGTCTGACGGCAAGGGTGACGCGAAAGGCCTTATCGAAGGACTCACGCGCGGAACCGAAGAGGGGCGTGTTCTGGTCTGGTCTGGAATGCCGGCGGAACAGGCTGTCCTAGCCAAGTACGCTTTGAGCGGATCCATGGCAGGACCCAGCGTCGCGCCCGCGCAGTTCGGTGTCTACTTCAACGACGGCACTGGCGCGAAGATGGATTATTACGTCAAGCGAACCGTCCAACTGATCAAAGAATGCCCCAGGGACGGATACGAGCAAACAACCGTTCGGGTCACCAGCACCAACAACGCGCCATCCGACGCAGCCACTTCATTGCCAGCATACGTAACGGGAGACGGCAACTTTGGCGTACCCCCGGGTTCCGTCCAAACAAACATTGTGGCTTACGGGCCTATCCAAGCCAATGCAGAGACTGCCAAGGTGGACGGGCAAAGAACCGACTTCGCTCCATACATCCACAGCAATAGACCCGTAAGCGTTATGGCGATCAAGCTTGCCCCGGGTGAAAGCCGCACAGTGGAGTTCACATTCGGGAAAATCGTGCAACACACCGAACCTAACGTCGTTGTCACGCCCACCGTCCAAGCAGTCAAGGATGTGATCTTGCCCACAGAAAATTCGTCATGTGGACAATAATCGTGGACAGCGCGTTAACACTATGTAAACCGACTGGATTGAGATTGCTGGCCACTGGAAGTGGATGGTAACGTCATGTGTGGGATATACATCCGGGATTTCCGCACAGGTCTCGTGCGGAGGGGAACCTCCTCAATTCGGATACACCAAAACTTAACGTCTCCGGGGGGACAACAATGAAAAAAACGCTCGCAGCATTCGCACTTGCAGGATCTCTCGCGCTCGTCGGCACTGCGCCGGCCATCGCCGCCAACTACCCGCCCATCCCGCCGCAGGCCGCCGTGTCTGACGGCACCGTTGGCCCGGGCGAAACATTCGTCTTCCGGGGCCGTGGCCCCTTTGTTGGCGAATCCCTCACCATCACTGTGACCCCAGGCAACCCGCCCGCAGCCTCCGGCGCCACCATCGGTGGTACTTCGGTATCGGCAAAGATCCCCGTCTTCCAGGCCCCGCAGACCTTGCAGTCTCAGGCTGACGCTCAGGGCAACTACTCCGTACCGATCGCGATAACCGAAGCCGGTACCTACCTGATCACTGCGACTGGTAACACGACCGGCCTGTCCGTTGGCCCGGTCACCGTGGTTGTGGACCCGAGTTTCGCCAGCAACGGTGCACCGCTATCCAACACCGGCGGCGCTCCGCTGGCTAACACCGGTACTGGCCTGGCCAACACCGGCGCGGATTCTGGCCTCATCCTCTGGACCCTGGTGGGCGCCGGTGCACTGGCTGCCGGCGCAGCCTCCGTAGTCGTAGTTCGCCGCCGCGCCAAGACCGAGGCAGCAGCGTAACCGCAACACCCACAAGCACCAAAGAGGGTGGGTGGTACTCCGGGAAACCGGAGCACCACCCACCCTCTGCATTTAAGTTTGAATCATCGCCGAAAGTGATTCCGGCGTGGTATCTATTAGTTCTATGGGGAGACATTGGCGCAGAACACCTTGGCAGTTCGACTTCTCCCTCCGGTTGCCCTGCTCGCGGGCGCTCCCCTACATACTTTTGGGAATGTTGGCTGTGGCTTCACTAACAGCCGCCACGCTGGCCCTGCTGAGAACCACCTGAGGGTGTCTTGAGAGGCCCCGGTAACCCGAGGTTCTGGCGCGTTGTTCTGATGATCATGCTGGTGCCGCTGGCACTCGTCGCTTTCTGGCCCAGCCCCGTCGATCAACCCGTGCAGGGCGAGCTCGCCAGCGTCCTGAAATTCCTCCACGCCCACGGAATTCCTTCGTGGTTCAATTACCAATTCGTCGAAGCATCCGCCAACGTCGTACTTTTCATTCCGCTCGGCGCGGTGGCAGCCCTGGCGTATCCAATAAAATACTCGTGGCAGATAGGAATTTTGGGGCTAATAGTCTCATGCTGTATCGAACTGGGCCAGCTGCTGTTTCTTCACAATCGGTTCGCGAGCCCGCTGGATATTGTCACAAACACAGGAGGGGCTGTAATTGGCGCTCTCTGGGTCGCTGCGGCCCTTAAAAGCCTACATGCCCGCCGCTGGTCGGCGGCGGGCCTGTAGTGCGTTACAGAAGCGTCAGGGTCTAGCCCACGAAGGCCTTTAGCCACGTCTTCAGGTCCTCGCCGAACTCCACGCGCTCGGAAGCCAGCGTAATGACAGCCTTGAGGTAGCTCAGCTTGTCGCCAGTGTCGTAGCGGCGGCCTTTGAACACCACGCCATACACGCCCGAGCCTTCATCCTCGCCAGCGGCCAGGGTCTGGAGCGCATCGGTCAGCTGGATCTCCCCGCCGCGGCCCGGCTCCGTGTTCTCCAGAACACCGAAGACTGACGGGTGCAGCACGTACCGGCCGATGACGGCCAGGTTTGACGGCGCTTCGTCTGCAGCCGGCTTCTCCACCAGGCTGTTCACCCGGACGAAGTCCTCGCCCTCAATGGCGGTGATGTCCGCGCAGCCGTATGCACTGATCTCCGAGGGGTCCACCTCGATGAGGGCGACAACCGAACCGCCGGTCTTCTGCTGCACCTCGATCATGGTGGTGAGGAGAGTCTCGGCCTCATCGATGAGGTCGTCGCCCAGGAGGACGGCGAACGGTTCGTTGCCTACGTGCTGGCTGGCGCACAGCACCGCGTGGCCCAGGCCCTTGGCCTCGCCTTGGCGGACGTAGTGGATAGGACCAAGATCAGAAGCCTCGTGGACCAGGTCCAGGCGACCCTGATCGCCCTTCAGCTCCAGCGCGCGCTCCAAGCCGGGTTCACGGTCGAAGTGGTCCTCAAGGGCTCGCTTGCTGCGCCCCGTGATCATCAAAATGTCGTCGAGGCCGGCCTTGACGGCTTCCTCGACGACATACTGGATGGCCGGGCGGTCAACCACCGGCAGCATTTCCTTCGGCATTGCCTTCGTGGCGGGCAGGAAGCGAGTCCCCAGACCGGCAGCAGGAATGACGGCTTTAGTAATAGATTTCCCCATAGTCATAGGTGAACCTTACAAATCGTTGGGGGAAACTGGCAATTGAGTGATTTGATTTCGACAAGCTCAATCCGGTTTGGGCGGGCGCAATCACCGGCCTTTGAAGACAGGTGCTCGCTTCTCTTGGAACGCCCTGAAACCTTCGGCATAGTCTGCGCTCTTGCAAAGCCGCGCCTGCTCCGCATTTTCCTCGGCCATGGCGTCCCACAGGCCCAGCCGCTGGTCGCGGATGTTTGCCACCAGCTCCTTGCTCGCCGTGAACGCGCCCGTGGCGCCGGCGGCAACCTTCGTCACAATTTCCCGGGTGTTGGCCAACAATTCATTCGCAGGCATGGCCCGGCTGAAAAGACCCTGAGCCACGGCCTCCGTGCCGGACATGAGTTCGGCCGTGTAGATCAGGTCCAGCGTCCGGTGCATGCCCAGCCGCTCGGTGAAGTACCAATGCCCTCCCGAATCCAGCGTGGCGCCCAGCTTGGCGAACGGCGAGCCGAACTTGGCGTTCTCCGCCACGTACACCACGTCCGTGGCGAGCAGCAGGCCCAGCCCTACGCCCAGGCACGCACCCTGGGCGGCGGCGAACGTCGGCGCCGGGAACGCGCTCATCTTCTTCAGCAGCGGCTGCACCAGCCCGCCCAGGTACGCTTCGGCGTCGTCCGTTTCCGGCGTCACGCCCGAAATGTCACGGCCCGCGCAGAAGGCGCGGCCCTCTCCCCTGAGCAGCAATGCCCGCACCTCACCGCGCGAGGCGGCGGCAGCGGCGTCGTCGTACGCCTGTGTTAAACCCGCGAGCGCCTGCTCGTCGAGGGAGTTGAGCTTGTACGGCGCGTCCAGGACGATTTCGGCGACGCCGTTGGCGATGGAGAGGGAGATCATGGGTTCCTTAAACGTCGAAGTCGACTGTTACTTCTTTGCTCGTGGGATGGCTCTGGCAGGTCAGGACGTACCCCTTGTCCAGTTCATCCTGCTCCAGCGCGTAGTTTTCGTCCATGGTCACGGTCCCGGTGACCAGTTTGGCGCGGCACGTGCCGCACACTCCCCCGGCGCACGCGAACGGCACGTCCGCGCGGACCCGCAGCGCCGCGTTCAGGATCGACTCGCGGGCGTGCGTGGGGCTGGCCACGTCGCCCTGCAGGCCGTCCAGCTTGAAGGTGATCTTGTACGTCTCCTGGGACTCGTCCACCACCACGGGGCGGCCGGCGTGCCCCTCCGGGCGGTCCGGCTTGCCCGACGTGAACAGTTCGAACCGCACGTGCTCCGGCTTCACCCCGCGCTCGGCCAGGGTGTCCCGGCACAGCTGCACCAGCTCGAACGGCCCGCACAGGAACCACTCGTCCACATCGTCCGCGTGGATGGCGGTGCCCAGCAGCTGCTGGAGCTTCCCGGCGTCGATCCGTCCACTGAGCAGCGGCGCGATCCGCTGCTCGCGGGACAGCACGTGGTGGATGGCCAGCCGCTGCGGGTACTTGTCCTTCAGGTCCGCCAGCTCCTCCAGGAACATCACGTCCATGGCGGCCTTGTTGGCGTAGATCAGGTCAAAGCGCGTCTCCGGGTTGGCCGCCAGCAGCGTCCGGGCGATGGCAATCACCGGCGTGATGCCGCTCCCCGCCGCGATGGCCACAAACGTGCCCGCCCCCTGGGAGGCTGCCTCCCCCGCCAGCTCCTCCGGGTTGTTCATGGAGTTCATGACGTTCTGCTCCACGGCCTTGCCGTCCCGGCCGTGCTTGGACACAAACGCGCCCATGGGGCTCATGACGTCCAGGGTGTCCCCCGCCTTCAGCTCCGCGTTGGCCCACGTGGAGAACAGCCCGCCCAGGTCCTGCTTCACAGCCACCCGGATCTCGCTGCTGCCGTCCGGAAAGGTGCGCGGCTCCGCGCAGATGGAGTAGCTGCGGCGGATCTCGTGCGGCTCGCCGGTCTCATCCGGCAGCGTGGTGCGCAGGGCCACGTACTGGCCCGGCAGGTAGTCGAACTGGCCGGCGAGCTCCTGGGGGACTCCGAACGTCACCTCGATGGCATCCTCGGTCAGCCGGCGCACCTCCGCCACAGCGAGCGTGTGGAAGGACGGACGACGGCGGCCGCTGGCTAGCGCCGATTCGGCGGCGGTCTGGCGCACAACAGGCATGGGGCTTCCTTACAGGACTTTGAAGTAGTCGAACGGTTCCAGGCAGTCCTTGCAGACGTACAGCGCCTTGCAGGACGTGGAGCCGAACCGGGTGAGCTCCTTGGTGTTCAGGCTGGAGCACTGCGGGCATTTCACGGCCATTTTGAGCCTGATGGGGCCGCTGTGGCCGCCGGCTGCTGCCATGCCCGACGGCGGCGCGATGCCGTACTCCCGCAGCTTCGCCTTCCCGGCCTCTGTCATCCAGTCCGTGGTCCAGGCCGGGGCGAGCACCAGGTCCACCTCTGCTTTGTAGCCCTCCTTGGCGAAGGCGGCCTTCAGGTCGTCGCGGATGGCGTCCATGGCCGGGCAGCCCGAGTAGGTGGGCGTGATGGTAACCCGGACTCTTTGGTCCTCTGTCGCTTGCACGTCGCGGAGGATCCCCAGGTCCTCAATGGTGAGCACGGGGATTTCCGGATCGCAGACCGTGGCGGCGATATCCCACGCCTGCTGCTGTTGTGTCTGCTCATGCGCAGCGGTGGCCACGGCGGTCACCAGCTTGCTCCGGGATGCTCCCGGGCGAGCACCTGCATCTCCGCGAGGAGGTAACCTAGGTTCTCGGAGTGCCGGCCGTGCCGACCGCCGCCGGGGGCAGCCGGGACGTCCGGCACCTCCAACTCGGCTTCCGCCAGGATCTCCCCGGTCAGCCGGTCAAAGTCTGCGCGCAAACTGGAAGGCTCGACGGCGGCGTCCGTTTCAGCCAGGCGCGTGGTCAGCTCATCGTCCTGGAAGAGCTCGGCGACGTACGGCCACATCTGCTTCAGGCCTTGGATCATCCGGGTGCGGGATTCGTCCGTGCCGCCGGCCAGGCGCAGGACCCACTGGGCGCTGTGGTCCCGGTGGTAGTCCACTTCCTTCACTGCTTTGGCGGCGATGGCGGCCAGGGTCGCGTCGGTGGATTCTGTGAGCCGGCGGTAGAGCTCGAACTGGTAGTAGCTCACGATGAACTGCCGGGCGATGGTGGCTGCGAAGTCGCCGTTGGGCTGCTCAAAGATGGCGGCCGACCGGAACTCATGCTCGCGCCGGAAGTAGGCGAGATCATCCTCTGTCTTGTCCCAGGCGCCGCCGGCGTAGGTGAGGAAGCTCCGGGCGTGGCCCAGCTGGTCCAGGGCGATGTTGCCCAGGGCCACGTCCTCCTCCAGCTCGGGGCCGCGGGAGATCCAGTGGCCCAGGCGCTGCGCAAGGATCAGGCCGTCGTCCCCGAGGCGCAGCGCGTACTCGGCCACGTCCTCGGTGGGCCTGGCCAGGCCGGTACGGACCTCCAGGGCGATGTCCTCGGGGCGCAGCGCGTTGCCGGGGGTGATGCGGGTGGCGGATTCCCCGCCCATGGGTGCAGAGTTCACAGGTGCTTCACGCCTTCGCTCTTGGTGTAATACGTGGCGTGCCGGTAGTCCTTGCCCTGCGGGGACTCGAAGAATGCGCCCTTGGAGTCCGGATCGCTGGCCGCGATGGCGTCGGCCGGGACCACCCAGATGGACACACCTTCGTTGCGGCGGGTGTAGAGGTCGCGGGCGTTGCGCAGGGCCATGGCAGCATCCGGTGCGTGCAGCGACCCGGCATGGACGTGGGACAGGCCTCGGCTCGACCGGACAAAGACCTCCCACAGGCCCCACGCCCTTTCGGTGGTTGAGCCTGTCGAAACCTCCGGGCCTTGTGTCTCGCTCATGCTGCGTATTCCTTTGTCTTTATTGACTGTTTTGCTGCATACGCCGCGGCTGCTTCGCGGACCCAGGCGCCGTCGTCGTGCGCTTCCCTCCGGCGCTCAAGGCGCTGGGCGTTGCAGGGGCCGCGACCGGCCAGGACTTCGTGGAACTCGTTCCAGTCCAGCGGGCCGTGCTCCCACTTTTTGGTGTCCTCGTTGAAGCGGATCTCGCTGTCCGGGAGGGTGAGGCCCAGCACGCGGACCTGCTCCACCATCATTCCCACGAAGCGGCTGCGGAGTTCGTCGTTGCTGAAGCGCTTGATGTTCCAGGCCATGGACTGGCGGGAGTTGGGCGAATCGTCGTCCGGCGGGCCGAACATCATCAGCGCCGGGGCATACCAGCGGTTCACGGCGTCCTGCGCCATCTGCTTCTGCTCCGGGGTGCCGTGGGCGAGTTCCAGCAGGATCTCGAAGCCCTGGCGCTGGTGGAACGACTCTTCCTTGCAGACGCGTACCATGGCGCGGCCGTAGGGGCCGTAGGAGGCGCGGCACAGCGGCACCTGGTTGCAGATGGCGGCGCCGTCCACCAGCCAGCCGATAGCGCCCATGTCCGCCCACGTCACGGCCGGGTAGTTGAAGATGCTGGAGTAGCGGGCCTTGCCGGCGATGAGATCGGCCATCATCTTGTCCCTGCTTTGGCCCAGGGTCTCTGCCGCGGAGTACAGGTACAGCCCGTGGCCGGCCTCGTCCTGGACCTTCGCCATGAGGATGGCCTTGCGCTTCAGGCTCGGGGCGCGGGAAATCCAGTTGGCTTCCGGCTGCATCCCGATGATCTCCGAGTGCGCGTGCTGGGAGATCTGGCGCAGGAGGGTCTTGCGGTAGGCGTCCGGCATCCAGTCTTTTGGTTCAATGCGGGAGTCTTCGGCGATCACGCGGTCAAAGTTGGCCTGGCCGTCCGCGTCTTGGCGGTCATTGGCCTGGCTGTCCGCGTTGCGCTGGGCGTTGGCTTCCATGGTTGCTCCTATGCACCTGCCTGGATTGGTTCGATTTATTTACCGACCGTTCGTTCAGGATATGCGCAGGGCGCGGAGGGCGTCAAGGAGGGGCCCTGTGGTTGAGCTTGCCGAAACCCGGACCCGACGACCTCGACCACCGGGCCGCGGCGACGCGCACATTCCTTGTCGACGCGCATTTTCCCTGACGCGGCCCGTATTCCGTGCGCGTCAGAGCGGATGCGGGTCGAGAGTCGAGGTGCGTGTCGACCGTGGTTGCCCGACACATGGGTTTTGGGCCTACTTAGAGCACGGAATGGGTGATGGTGGCGGAGTAGACGCCGGCGATGGCGCTGTCCGGGATGGCCACGTTGATTACCGGGTTCCAGGTTGCGGAGTTGTCACCGGTGATTTCGGTGGCTGTTACAGCACGAACAACTCCGCTCAGATCCCCCGGATCATTCGCTGCGTAGGTGGCGGTGCCCACTTTCGTGATCGGTCCCGCGGTGTAGCCGACTCCCTTGGCAGGGATGACACGTCCAGTGGGTGTGGCGAAGTCGGTGGAAGCGACGCTCGCGACCCACCCTGACCCGGCACCCGCATGGCGAGTGTCGCTCACTTGCACCTGCCCCAAAGCGCCGCTGATGGTCCCCCCGCCAGCCGTGGGCGGACCGGAGCCAAGGTTGCCGGCGTCTGTGGGCACGGTGATCGAAAGACTGCCTCCCACCAACGTGAGGGTTTGGGTTGCGGTGCCGGTGTTGCCGGCGGGGTCCGTTACCGAGGCCGTGACGGTGTGTGGGCCCGCTGTCAGCATTGCCGCCGTGACGGCCCAAACGCCGCCGGATTGGACCGCCGTCGTCAGTGTCTGTCCGGCGACCGTCACGGTCACTGTGGTTGAGGATGCCGCGTCAGTGCTGCCGGTGATGGTGGGGGTTGCGTCGTTTGTGGAGGCCTCCGCGCCGCCGGTAATAGTCACGACGGGGTCCGAGATCGTGGTGACGGTATTGCCGGCCAAAGTGACCGTGTCGCGGGAGAGCGCACGGCCGGCGAGGCTTCCGCCGGCGCCGACGGTGATGGCCCCGGCCGCCATGATCGTGCCGGAGAAGGAGGATGATGCGCCTGTTCCCGCGGCGCCAAGGACCTGCCAGAAGACGTGTTGAGACTTGGCGCCGTTGATGAGGTTGATCCGGCTGGTGGCAGCGGTATTGAGGGCGGCGCCGACCTGGAAGATGAAGACCGCGTTCGGATCCCCCTGCCCGTCCAGGGTCATGGTCCCCGTCAGGGCGAAGGCGGCAGAAGTGTGGTGCACTCCGGGGGTGAAGGTCCTGCCGTTGTTGTCCCCGGCGAAGCTGGCCGTCGGGACGCGGGCGCCAGCGTTGTTGTACGCCACCAGCAAGTCCGCCTGAGCCTGGGCCGCCTGGCCACCGGTGCGGATGGACCCGTTCACCATGCCCGGCGGGAACCCAACCACTGCGGTGCCCGGACTGACCCCGAGGTCCCCGCTGACGACCGACACTCCCACGCTGGTGACCATCGTTCCGGCCAGTACCGAATACGTCCCCGCAGCACCCAAACCCACCAGGGCGATGGTTGTATCCACAGTGAGCGCCTGGGCTGCGGTCCCGGTGTTCCCGGCCATATCGGTTACTGAAACCAACACAGAATGCGTCCCATTGACCAAGGTTGCCGTGGTGACCGCCCACGTCCCACCGGACTGGACCGGTGTGGTCAGCGTTTGCCCTGCAACCGAGACCGTCACTGTCGTCCCGGCCACTGCATCTACAGTCCCCGCGATGGTGGGCGTGGCCGTGTTCGTGGCACTCGCGGCACCGCCGGTGATGGTTACCACCGGGACCGAGGTGTCGACGGTGAGGGTTTGGGCTGCAGCGCCGGTAAATCCTGCCAGATTTGTTATTGAGGCCATTACCGTGTGGGCGCCGTCCGTCAGTGTTGCGGCCGTGATTGCCCAGGTGCCGCCGGGTTGGACGGTTGTTGTCAGTGTCTGTCCGGCGACCGTCACGGTTACTGTGGTTGAAGTGGCCGCGTCCGTGGTGCCGGTAATGGTGGGGGTCGCGTCGTTTGTGGAGGCCGCCGCGCCGCCGGTGATGGTCACGACGGGGTCCGAGATCGTGGTGACGGCATTGCCGGCCAGGGTGACCGTGTCGCGGGAAAGCGCACGGCCGGCGAGCGTTCCGCCGGCACCGATGGTGATGGCTCCGGCGGCCATGATAGTGCCTGAGAAGGAGGATGATGCGCCTGTTCCCGCGGCACCGACGACCTGCCAGAAGATGTGAGGAGCCTTGGCCCCGTTGATCAGGCTGATCTGGCTGTCTGCGGCGGTGTTGAGGGCGGCGTCGACCTGGAAGATGAAGACCGCATTCGGATCCCCCTGCCCGTCCAGGGTCATGGTCCCGGTCAGCGCGAAGGCTGTGGCGGTGTGGTGAACGCCGGGGGTAAAGGTGCGGCCGTTGTTGTCGCCGGCGAAGCTGGCCGTCGGTGTGCGGGAGGCAGCGTTGTTGTACGCGGCCAGCAGGTCCGCCTGGGCCTGGGCTGCCTGGTCCCCGGTGCGGATGGCCCCGTTGACGATGCCCGGCGGGAAACCCACGACGTCGGTCCCGGGGCTGACGCCAAGATCACCGCTCAGGGTGGTCGCGTCGGTGCTGGTCACCATGGTTCCGGCCAGCACCGAATACGTTCCCGCAGCACCCAAACCCACTGGGGCGGCGGCAAAAGCGAGAGAGGGATTGGAAAGCATGCTCACAAACAGCAGCGCGCAGGTTAGGGCCGCAGTCCGGGCGACCGCCGGCCACCGGGCGGCGAGAGATCCTGCGACGCGTGGAGTCTCGGCTGGCTTCTTTCGCACTGTTTCGGATGCCTTCCACAACATTAAATGTTGGAAGGCGCCCATAAAGAGCAGAGAACCGTCCCCCAAGGAGGAACCTAGCCGTTTACCCCCACCTCCGCAATGTCCGCGGATAACAGTGAACGCAATTCCGGTAAACATGCACCGAAGAATCCATTGTGACTGGATCAATTGACTTTCAGCTGAAACAAGCACACAGTGACGCCATACACCACGTCGTTGGTGATATCCGTTTTGGTGGGGGCTACAGCACGGATTACTTATTGCTCTCACGCGATGAGCCGGCCAGCAGGCCGGAAGCGGGAAAACCAGCAAATAGCTGAATTGCTTTCTAGCTCACCGTCAATGTCGACACGCATCAAGCGATTCACCCTGGTCCAACACTCATCTTGTCTCAACTAATGGGGTCTCAACTCATGGGTTCAATCACCCGCACCGTACTCGTCCTTGCCTGCTCCGCAGCCCTGGCCGGAGGCATTGCCCTGCCGGCTTCTGCCGCTGACACAACCACCACGGTCACCATCACCAGCGGCTTCCTCACACTCACTGCGCCTGCCAGCGCCGCTCTTTCGACCGGGACGCCGGGCGCTGACTCCACTGTCACGCTTGGGGACACCACAGTGACCGACGCCCGCGCGGGAACCACTAACTGGATAGCAACGGTGAGCCTGCCAGCACTGACGGCTTCTGGTCAGACCATCCCCACTACAGGGGCCAGCTACCTCGCGTCCACGGCAGGTCTCACCGGCGGCCCGACGCTCAACGCCCCAGCAACCCGGCTCGATCTGTCAACCACTCCAAAGGTCTCTCAGGCCACGTCAGTTGTAAGCGGCAACAACACTGCGGTCTGGACCGCGCTCCTAACGGTGCCGATCCCGGCCCAGGTGTTGGCAGGCACATACTCAGGGACTTTGACGCAGTCCGTCTCCTAGGCAAGCCAGAAAACTGTGTCCGGAGTCCGACGTCGGCCATCATTTTAATCTGTTGGCCCCATGTTCGTCACTCAACCAGCGGTGCCAACAAACAAGGGTTTTAGGTTTTGCGTTCTGTGATCACAGCTTTCTGTCTGCTCATCCTGGCCCTGGTGCCGGCCTCTCCGGGGACGGCCCAGGCTCTGCCCGAATCCCATGTTTCGTCCGCCAGTACGCCGCCGTTGCCCCAGCCGTCAGGGATCGGGATCCGTCTGTTGGACGTTCCGGCCGCCACCCAGACGGATCCGCGTGCCCGGTCCTATATCGTGGACAGGCTGGCGCCTGGCACCGGAATACACCGACGAATCCAAGTGCAAAACAACTCCACCGCCGCGCAGTCGGTGCGGATCTACACCGGGGCGGCCCAAATCCAGGAGGGCTCTTTCGTCGGTGACAATGACCCGGCCGTGAATGAGCTGACCACCTGGACCTCAGTCGATCGCCCGCAAGTGGAACTGCCCGCCGGGGAATCAGCTGACGTTCTGGTGACCATCGATGTTCCCTCGGACGCCTCCGAGGCTGAGCAGTATGCCGCTGTGTGGGCAGAAGTGCGGAACGCGCCGGCCAAAGGGAGCAACGTTGTCCAGGCCAGCAGGGTGGGAATCCGCATCTACCTGTCGGTCGGCCCGGGAAACGGCCAGCCGGCTGACTTCCGCATCACATCTCTCACCGCTGCCCGGGACGCCCAGGGCAACCCACAGGTGACCGCAGTTGTTACCAACACCGGAGGCAGGGCCCTGGACATCACCGGTGACTTGACCCTCTCCAAAGGCCCTGGCGGAATTTCCGCTGGCCCCTTCAGCGCGCAAAAGGCGCTGACCCTTGCTCCTGGAAAGGACGGGACCGTTGTCACCACCCTCGATCCCGCACTTCCCAACGGGCCTTGGAACGCCCAGCTGCAGCTCAAAAGCGGACTAGTGGAACACGAAGCCGCAGCCAGCATTACCTTCCCGGACTCCGGCCAGGGAGAAACCGTCGAACCTGCACCGGAAGCAGGCTTCCCCTGGATAGCTCTAGGTACCGGGGCAGCATTCCTGTTCATCGCTGCGGCGTTGCTGTGGTGGTGGCTGCGAAGGCGGAACACGGCCGACATCAAGGCCTGAACACAAGCAAGCTCTTCCCCGTGAATTTCCCATGCGCCACAATCCAGATCTGCAGGATCCGGCCGATGAAAGAGGTACCGATGATTCCTCATACGCCGGCCGTCCCCGAGGCCCGCATCAGCGGTGACCTGAACGGAACAATCACTGCCTGGAATGCCGGTGCCACCGAAATGTTCGGCTTCAGCGCTGGCGAAGCAATCGGCCGGAACTATGACCTGCTGACCACCACGAACGGACCCATTCTGCATCGGGAGGCTTTGGAACATCTCCTGGCCGGAAAAGGCTCCAGCGAGGTCCGGACCCGCTGGCGGCGCAACGACGGCCGCGTCGCCGAGGTTTCACTCACGCACTCACCCCGGTTCGACGCCGACGGAGTACTGATCGGCAGCTCCACCATCGCACGGGACGTCACAGCGGTGTCGCAGCTGCAGGACGAGGCAGGCAAGGAACGCGAACGGCTCATCGAAGCCCAGGAGATGGCCCATGTGGGAAGCGCCGAATACGATTTCTCATCGGGCCGGTGGTGGCATTCGGAGGAATTTGGCCGTCTTCTGGACCTCACCACGGGCGAGAAAGTCTCCGTATCCATGCTTCTGGAAAAAATCCATCCCCAGGACCGGGACGGTGTCAGGACCGACTGGCATTCTCTGGACCGGGCCGGTTCCCGGCATCTTGACCGCGAGCTGCGCCTCATCCAACCAACCGGTGACGTGCGCTGGATTCTGGCCAGCGTCAGGGTCACCGGCACCGGTAGCCGGACCAGGGTGCTCATCACCGCCCTGGACATCACCGCCCGTAAACTGGCCGAAGCGGTCCTGACACATCAGGCATCCCATGACGCGCTGACTGGACTACCCAACAGGATCCTGATCAACACCATCCTCCATGACCTCCTGGGCCGCAAAGCATCCAGTGTTGTGGTGTTCTTCCTGGACGTTGACCGGTTTAAGACCGTCAACGACGCCGTCGGCCACGCCGCCGGAGACGCCATCCTCACTCAACTCGCGGCCAGGCTCCGTCCTGCCATCCGGCCCGGCGACACCGTTGGCCGGTTCGGCGGCGACGAATTCATCGTGATCTGCAAAAATCTGCACGCCACGGAGGCTACTGCCGTGGCCGAACGGCTCCGCGCCGCTGTCAAAGAGGCCTTCACCCTCGGCGGCCGCCGGATTTTCCTGAACATCAGCATCGGCATTGCCCCTGCCAGCCCGGGAGACACCGCCGAGACCATCCTCGACGCAGCCGACCTGGCCATGTACCAAGCCAAAAACGCCGGCGGCGACCGCATAGCGGTCCGCGACTCCCGCACCCAGGCCGCCGCCACCGCCCGGCTCAACCTCGAATCCGACCTCCGCCTCGCCTTGGACCGGAATGAGCTCAGACTCCACTATCAACCCGTGATCGACGTCAAAACCGGGATGCCGGTCGGTCTCGAAGCCTTCCTGCGCTGGGAACACCCCACACTCGGCCTGCTCCAGCCCGCAAGCTTCATCAGCCTCGCCGAAGACAGCGGCCTGATCGTTCCCATTGGCAGCTGGGTCCTCAACCAGGCCCTCCAACAGACCCAACATTGGCGCAATACCCTGCCCGGCGCCAAGGATCTCACGATCTTCGTCAACGTCTCCGTGCGCCAACTCCAGGACCTGCGTTTCGTGGACACCGTCCGGGACGCTATCTGCACCACCGGCATCAGCCCGGCCGCCGTCACCCTGGAAATCACCGAATCCGTACTCATGGATCAACGCGAACTGCCCACCGCCATCGTCCAAGGCCTGCATGCCTGCGGCGTCGGCCTGGCCATCGACGATTTCGGCACGGGCTACTCATCCCTGAGCCAGCTCCGGTGGCTATCCGCCCACACCCTGAAAATCGACAGGTCCTTCGTATCAGAACTCGGCTATAAAGATCCCAGCAGCGCCTCCATCATCCAACTCATCCTCGGCATGGCCCGCGTCCTGAACCTCAGCGTCATCGCCGAAGGCGTCGAAACACCGACGCAGTTGAACGAACTACGCAGGCTCGGTGTCCGCCACGCCCAGGGCTACCTCTGGTCCACGCCCCTTCCGGCCAACGAAATACCTAAGCAGCTACAAGCACATGCACCGGAACCCCCACCGCGCAACGCCCAGCCCCGCAAACTCCCCCGTCGTTCGGATCGTTGAACACACGAAAGTGCAGCGGCGGGACTGTCTGGTTGGTTAAGAGATGGAGTAGGTCAGCGTTGCAGTGTAGGTGTCCACCACGGCATCGTTTGGCACCGGAACGGTCAGGATTGCGTTCCAGGTTGCCGTGTTGTTGCCGGAGACACCCGTGGCGGTCTGAACAATCCTGGGCGTGGTCGGATCGGTTGCCGTGGATGCCGTCACGGTTACGGTGCCTGTCGTCGTGGCCGCCGTCGGGGTGTACGTGGCGCCGGTGGAGGAAAGGGCCGCTCCGGTCGCACTACCTGTGAAGTCGGTGAGGGCAAGTGAGGCGCTCCAGCCCGCGGTGCCGGCGCGGTTGTCGTTCACCGTGATGCCTTGGAGGGCCATGGCGACGGCGGCGCCCGGGTCGTCCAGATCGAACGAGACTGACGCGGGAGCTGAACTGAAGCCAAGCGAACCTGAAGACACCACGAGAGTGGACAGGGTATCCGCGGCGGTGGCAGGTGGCGCCGCCGCCCCTGCGAGGGCAGCCGAGAAGGCAAGGGCCGCCGCCGGGACGATCCTTGTGGCCGTCCCTGCCGGAGTCCGCACGGATGAGCCAGCGCGTGTTTCCATTAGTGCCCCCAAATTAGTGAAACCAGAGCTGGCAGCGCCAGACAGAGTGCTTCACAGATTTCTCATCTGCGGACTCTGATAGTTAGACCTATGGAGACCGATTGCCTCAGGCTGTCATGCGGGAATCCGCCGCGACAACACTGGCCAGTACTCGTCTTTCATCGAAACGGGCGGCTAAATTACTTGGGTTTCGGGCCGGGACCGGGTCTCGACAAGCTCGACCACAGGGGGCGGACATGCTCAATAACCGGGGCCGGGTCTCGGATTTCGACCGGCTCAATCAGCGTGGACCACCGTGGCCGACGCATCGCTGACGACGCACATATTCCCGCAGGACAGAGAGGGAGGGTTCGGGCGGGACAACGCCTAGGCCTAGGTAACTACGGCCGGATTCAACGTGGTGAGGTGGGTCTGGGCCGATCTGAAGGAGCCGGGGAAGCTGGAAGGCAAGCTGGCAGCGGCCGGCGTGCCCCGCCGTCGTGCGCGTTCTGCGGAACTCGACGCGCGAAAGACCCTATGACGCGCACACGCCCTCTCGCTACCGGTATTCCGGTAGCGACAGGTCATGTGCGTAGCGCCACGCTGCTTCCGTGTCGCGGCCAGGACACCAAAACCCGGAGTGCCCCGGGACTGACGGTGGCTTTATTGGAGAGCCCGCCGCTATTTCGGTCTGTGCACTTAAGGAGCAGTTCATCAAAGTGAGCAATACTCCACTCGGCGCTAGACCTACGCCCGGAGCAAGGAGATGCAAATGCAGGTAGCACAAGACACGGTTGTCGAACGAGAATCGTCGGGTCCACCCGCTGCCGGAAAGGCGACGCGTCCGGAGGCAAGCCGAACACCTGCGGCGCGCCCGTGGGCTGTACTCCGGATCCTGTTGGGTTCAGTTTTCCTGTGGGCCTTCCTGGATAAGATGTTTGGCCTCGGATTCGCCACGCCTCCAGAGAAAGCCTGGATCGCCGGCGGTTCGCCCACCGCCGGATATCTGGCCAGCGCGAAAGGCTCATTGGCAGGCGCGTTCCAGGCTCTTGCGGGGGCGCCGGTTGTTGACTGGGCCTTCATGGTTGGGCTCCTGTGCATCGGGTCAGCCCTCATCCTTGGCATAGCGCTTCGTGCCGCCGCGGTGGGCGGAACAGCACTCATGGCCCTGATGTGGCTGTCAGCTCTGCCGCTGAAGAGCAATCCCGTCATCGACGAACACGTCATATATGCGGCCGCAATGATTGCCTTGGCGGCTTCACGGGCAGGCGACACCTGGGGCCTGGCCCGGCCATGGTCGGCACTGACAGCGGCGCCGGCCCTTCGCTGGCTGAGGTAGCCGATTGCCGGGATGGATGCCGGCCTAGGGCCAGCGTTCGACGTCGGCACGCATGTGGGCAAGCTGGGCCCTGAGCTCCGGCAGACTGCGGGCCGCCGTTTGCCACACGGTGTCGTTGCGAATGGCCGCGTAGTCGTGAGAGAGCACATTCCGGAGTCCGCGCATCTGACGCCAAGGTATTGCGGGATACTGCTCACGTACCGGCTCGGGGATCCGATCCGCGGCAGTGTTCAGGTCAATGAGGATGGACTTCATTGCCTCGCGCGACCGCCAATTTCCCGGATCGTTGAAGGCAGGCTCACCTTCATCCACGATCTGCTGCGCCCAACCCAGCCGCTCCTCCATGTCTCCTATCAGCTGGAGGACCCTGCCCTTCGGGGCCGTAGCGAGGGAGAAGGTCGGATCCTTCTGCTCACGGGGCACGAACTGACCGCCCACGGAGACATCCTCGGGGTGCCCGCTCACAGGGGGGACTGCTTCACTGAGGATGCGCTCCATGATCGGGCCCCCTGAACCCGATGGGACGATGTCCACTTCCACGCCGAGCAGGTCAATCATGTCCAGGCGGAAGCCGGACAGATCGAAAAGCGTGGCGCCCGGTTCGAGGTCAACCAGAAGATCGACGTCGGATTCCGGTTTGTCCTCGCCTCTTGCCAACGATCCGAAAACGCGGACGTTATGTGCTTTGTACCTGTGGGCGATCGCGAGCGTCTCGCCGCGGTGTTCAGCGAGGATCTCCGATGGCCGGCGCCTCAATGCTTTCATGATCCTGTCAAGGGTTTCGGGGCGGGGGATGCGCTTCCCGGATTCATATGCCGAGAGATTTGGCTGGCTGACATGCGAGAGTTCCGCTAGCCGCTTCTGGCTAAGCCCGGCACGAATCCTCTTCTCGGCGATCTCGCTGGTCATGGGTCAAGTATATCGGGGCGATATAAGTCTGGCGGGGTGGGGCGACGGCCGCCGTCGGGCGTTCCTCCCCGACTCACCGGGGTCTCAACGTGCTAGACAACCGCGTTTTAGCGCGGCCGATGACCGTTGGCGCATAGCTGCAGAGCGCCCAGTACGCGGAGCCTGCGGCCAGTGAGGCCACCACGGCGAGCGCGGGGCTGAGCTCAACCAGCAGCGGGTAGACCAGCCAATGCACCAGATAGATGTGCAGGGACGCGCTGGCCAGCTGAACGGTGAGGCGCCGGAGTCCGGCCGGGACGGGAATGCTGGGCAGCCACAGGAGCAGGAGTATCCCGGCCAGGACAGTCAGTTCACGGGCGGGGTTGTCGAAGAACCCCGGGATGGTCAAAGCGGCAACGACACTGACGGCGCCTCGCTGAAGGATATGGCGGGCCCGGGCAACCGCCCATCCCAGCGCGAAAAGCCAGAATATGGGTGGTGTGTGCGGAATTCCCGGCTCAAAAAGCTCATAGCGGGTGAGCAGCCCGGCGGCGAGCAGCACCAGCGGAAAGAGGAACGGGAAGCGCTTTTCGGCCCGGCTGACCCAGGGCAGGGCGAGCAGGGCCGTCATGCTGACCAGCAGGTAGACGAGCACCTCGATGAACCAGAAATGCGACCGGGTGGTCACCTCTTCGGGCCCGATAATGGCGTGGAGGAGGACGATATTCGCCGGGCTGTATCTGTCGGTGATCAGGTAGGCGAAGCCGATGAAGGCCATGCTGGGGATGATGACCCTGGCCAGGCTGGCGGCTTGTTTCCGCAGCCGCGGCACACGTTCCCCGGACAGCTGGAAGCGGGCGAAGTTGAACCCCGCCACAGCCATGAGCACGTGGGCGGCACCCTGCCAATGCAGGAATCCGATGTGGGTGCTGACGATCAGGAAAATGGAGACCGCCCGCAGCACGATGCTGGTTTCAAGCCGGGCGAACAGGCGGCGCTTCCGCGGCTGTTCACGGCGGGCCCCCAGCACCCCCACCGGGGTGATGTGCCAGTCCGGGGGCAGATGCCCCAACGCCTGCTCAAGCCGCACCGACGCTGCCACATACGAAAGCGAGTCCCCGCCGAGCGAAACGAAGGTGTCGTCGTCGGAAATGTCTTCCAGCTCCAGTGTGTCTTGAAAAATCCGCACCACACTGTCCTGCGGCTTAGCTCCGGAGTTCGCGCTGGAAGGCGCGTCTTGACCTGTGTGACCGCCCTGGTTGGCGAGGGCCAGGACGGCCGGGTAGTCCAGCTTGCCGGACGCCAGGCGCGGAAGCTCCCGGACGGCATGGACTTCCAGGGCAGCGCGTGGCAGGCCTATGCCCTGGGCGAGGAGCTTGCCCAGCAGCGCTGGGTCGTGTTCACCCTCGACGGCGACGACGAGTCCCTGGTCCGTGCCGGCGCTCGCGGCCTGAATACCTAGGTCGGCAAGGATCCGTTCCACCTGTCCAAGGTCGACGCGGAGGCCGACGATCTTGACGAACCGGCTGCGCCGTCCCACTACCTCGTACAGTCCGTCTGCGTTCTGGCGTGCCAGGTCTCCGGTGCGGAGTTCATCCACCGTCCGCCCGAGGCCGAGGTCCTCCGGCGTCTGTGCGTAACCCAGCATCACGTTGGGTCCGGAATAGACCAGCTCCCCATGCTCCAGTCCAGGGACCGGGTCTATCCGGAAGGCGCCGCCGGGGACAGGAATTCCGATGGCCCCGGGCGCCGTACCCGCCAGCCGCGGAGGGAGGTAGGCCATGCGTGCGGTGGCCTCCGTCTGGCCGTACATCACATAGAGATCCCAGCCGCTCCTTGCGCCCAGTCCGGCGTAGCGCCTGACCAGGTCAGGGCCGAGCCTGCCGCCAGCCTGGGTCACATACCTGAGCGTGGGCAGATTCATCGCCGTGAACCCCACCCGCTCGAGCAACTCGAAGGTGTAGGGAACGGCTGCGAACGATGTGGCACCCTCGCTGCGGAACAGATCCCAGAAACAGGGGTCCACCACGGACAGATCCGTCAGGACCAGGCTGGCACCGCGCAGCAGGTGGCTGTTGATAACTGACAGTCCATAGCAGTAGGACATGGGCAGCGTGGTCATTGCCCGGTCATACTCCGTGATGCCGAGGTATTCCGCGATGGACTCTGCGTTCGCCTGGAGGTTTTCATAGGACAGCCGCACAAGCTTGGGTGAACCGGTGGAACCTGAGGTGCTCAGCAGAAGGGCCAGGTCCGGGTGCAGAGTGTGTCCGGTGCCAGGCCGTCGTTCTTCCAGGACTGTCCGGCCGTTCGCGGAACTCAGGATAACGTCCGGGTCATAGGCCGCGACCAGGGACTCCAGGGCGGCAGGCTTGTCCGCGGGCAGGAGGATCAGGGGATGACCGGCGGCCATGGCCGCCAGGTACCCCACCAGGGATTCCACATCGTTACTTGCCGTCAGTGCCACCAGACGTCGTTCGGCACCGAGTCGCCGGCCCAGCTCCTCAACACGGTCGGCCAGTTCCCGATACGTCAGGACACCATTGCTGGTGGCAACGGCAGTCCTGTCACCGTTGCTCGCGAGGTTCGAGGCAAACGACAGGCGTTGAAGGTCAAGTTGGGTGCTCATAGCGTGTGGTCCATAGGTGTCTTCGGCGATTTAGGGAAGCCTAACCTTGGAAGAGTACACCGGGCGTTGGTGAATTAAGAAAACAAAATGTACCCTATTTCTCCAGCTTCTGGCGTAAAGGGCCGCGTCCCGTCCGTACCTAACTGCGGTTCGACGCCCGACAACGGATAACTACCCGGTTCACGCGACGCGCCTGGCACGGTCACTCGACAACAGTGTCGGCATGCCGATGGGCCACCTTCCATTCGCCGCCTTCTCGGCGGTACACCTGCGTGGCACGCAAGGTGTAGCTTCGCGGCTGACCGTTGACGGAGGCGGAGGTGTGCTCCAGTCCGGCGGTGTAGGCCATGTCATCCAAGACGTCATACGCCTGCAGTTCGAACGTGTACGACGTGCAGTCGGAGAAACTCTTCGCGAGGTCGGCGAAGAGCCCGTCCAGCTCATGCTGGCTATAGGCGTTGCGCCACGCACCCAGGATGCTCACGGGTTCGTTACGTGACCAGATTGCCCGGCGCGGGGCCGAATCGCCGTTGTGAAGGGCTAGTTCCGCTTCGTAAAGCGCGGACTTTACCCAGGCTAGGAAGTCGTCGCGATCAGTCATGCCTCAGTATGCTCCATGCACAGCTGTCGATCTGGCACGGCCGCCCGAGCATTTTCACGGCATATGCGTAGCGCCACGCTGCATCGTGCCACGAACCGATAGACACAACGATGCCGTGGCGGGAAGTGTTCCGCATACACAGAATTATTCAGAAACATGGTCGCCCACGGCCGCGTGGACGTCCTCAAGTCCGGCAACAACCTTCTGGTCTCCACTGACTCCCTGAACCGCGCCTACCAGTCTGCCGGCCGGGCCGTTCTGGAGAAGCTCCTCGACGAACAGTTCAACCGTGGCTGACGGTATTCGGGTGTCGCCAGGCCGGTTCCGTAGCGCCACGCCGTTTCCGCGTCGCCGGGATTTCGACAAGCTCAATCACCGGGCGGACACGCTCGACCACCGGGAGTGGAGCGCTACTAGACTTGCCTCATGACACCGCAGGAGCTGGCCAACCTGGCCCATTTGCGCCGGGCCCGTGACCTGATCGACCGCGAGTACGCCCGGCCACTGGACGTGCCCACCATGGCCGCCGGTGCCCTCATGTCAGCGGCGCACTTCTCCCGCCAGTTCAAGGCCGCCTACGGTGAGACGCCCTACAACTACCTCATGACCCGGCGGATCGAACGCGCCATGGCGCTGCTGCGCGCCGGCGCCAGCGTGACCGACGCGTGCATGGAGGTGGGCTCCACGTCCCTGGGATCGTTCAGCTCGCGATTCACTGAGATCGTCGGCATAACGCCCAGCGCCTACCGGGCCCGCGAACACCACGCCGTGAAAGCGATGCCCACCTGCATCGCCCGGCAGCACACCCGGCCCGCGCGCAAACCGAGCAGGATTGAAGAAGCCTCTTCATAGCCGCTCCCCTAGCGTGGGAGACATGAACATTTCATTGAAGTACGCACACGTCACCGTCAACGATCTCGATGAGTCCCTCGCCTTCTACCGCGACGCCCTTGGCCTGGAAGTCCGGAACGACGTCGGCTCGGACGGACAGCGCTGGGTCACACTCGGCAGTGCCGCCCAGCCCGACCTTGAGATCGTCCTCTCCCCTCCCCACGCCGGCCGCTCCCAGGCCGACGGGGACGCCATCCAGGAGCTCCTCACCAAAGGCGTTATGCCCATGCTCGTGTTCAACACGGACGATCTCGACGCCACGTTCGAAACCCTCCGGGCGTCAGGCGCCGAGGTGCTCCAGGAACCCATCGTCCAGCCGTGGGGCCCGCGCGACTGCGCCTTCCGCGACCCGTCCGGCAACATGATCCGCATCAACCAGGGCTGACGTTAAAGAACGACGTCGGCACCCAAACCGGGTGCCGACGTCGTGCGTTCCTCCCCGGTTCTGCGACGCGCAAATTCGTTTTCGACCCGGATATTCCATTACGCAGTCCATATTCCGGGTGCGCCCGTGGAGGTGCGGGTCGGAAACGCACAAGCGCGTCGCCAGGACTTCTCCACATAGCGGCACCTACCCCTCGCGTCGAGGGCGCGCAGCTGGCATCTTCGCTACATGACGGATCTTCCACCGCTTCTCTTGGCCCGCGACCGCGCCCTTCACGGGTTGACCCCGAATGACCTTGCCAAGCGCGTAAAGGCCGGTTCCTTGGTCCGCGTCCGGCACGGCGTCTACACGGACGGGCAGGTCTGGAAGGGGCTGAAGCCGTGGGAGCAGTATCGCCTCCGCGTCCAGGCAGCTGCGGAAACGTTCGAGAAACCCACGGTCTTCGCCCGCCACTCTGCCGCCAGCGTGTGGGGAATACCCACCATCGGCCTGAACCACCCGGTCCAGGCCCTCACCATGAAGAACGACGGCGGCCGGTCACGTGCTGGAGTCCGCCGCCACTTTGCTGCGCCGGCGGGTCTGATGGTGGTCCGGCGGGAGGGCCTGCTCGTCACCGGCCGCATCCGCACTGTCCTGGACCTGGCGGCGTTTGCGCCGTTCACGGAGACGGTAGCGCCGCTGGACCACGTGTTGAAACCGGACCGCGCCCTGCGGCTGCCTGCCGTGACCAAGAACGAGTTAGTGGCGGGCCTCAGCACCAACTACTCGGCGGCCGCCGGGCGAAGGGTGCTGACCGCCGTGGCTTTCGCGGACCCTTTGTCCGGTTCCGCAGGGGAGTCCTACAGCCGCGCCCTTATCCACGTGGCCGGCTTCGAAGCCCCGGTCCTGCAGCAAGCCATCCACGACAGGGACGGCCTGGTGGGCTACACCGACTTCTATTGGAAGCAGGCCAAGGTTGTTGGCGAATTCGATGGCGAGGAGAAGTACCTCAAACCCGAGTACCTCAAGGGCCGGACCGCGTCGCAGGCGGTGGTGGAGGAAAAGACGCGCGAGAACCGAATCCGGGCCACGGGGTGCAACGTGGTGAGGTGGGATTGGGCCGATCTGAAGGAACCCGGGAAGCTGGAACGCAAGCTGGCAGCGGCCGGCGTGCCCCGCCGTCGTACGCGTTCTGCGGTTTTCGACGCGCAAACCCGACCGTGACCCGCATATTCCTTGGCGCCACCGATATATAGGCGTCGACAAGGAATCTGCGTAGCGCCAGAACGACGTCGGCACCCAACCGGGTGCCGACGTCGTGCGTTTAGCCGATTTCGACAGGCTCAATCACCGGGGTGCCGGCGAGCCGGAGCCAGGTGTCCACAACGGTGTCGGGGTTCAGGGAGACGGAATCGATGCCTTCCTGGACCAGCCACTCGGCGAAGTCGGCGTGGTCGCTGGGACCCTGGCCGCAGATGCCGACATACTTGCCGCGCGCCTTGCAGGCCTTGATGGCCATGCTCAGGAGCTTCTTGACGGCAGGATCGCGCTCATCGAAGCCGCCCGAGACAATCGCGGAATCCCGGTCCAGGCCCAGGGCCAGCTGGGTCATGTCATTGGAGCCGATGGAGAAGCCGTCGAAGTAGTCCAGGAATTCGTCCGCGAGCAGCGCGTTGGACGGAATCTCGCACATCATGATCACTTCGAGGCCGTTCTCGCCACGGACCAGGCCGTTCTCCGCCAGCAGCTCGATGACGCCGCGGGCCTCGTCCAGGGTCCGCACGAACGGGATCATCAGCTTGACGTTGGTCAGCCCCATCTCGTTGCGGACGAAGGACAGGGCCTCGCACTCGAGGTCGAAGCAGTCCCGGAAGGACGGCTCCAGGTACCGGGAGGCGCCGCGGAAGCCGAGCATCGGGTTCTCTTCGTGCGGCTCGTAGGCCGGTCCGCCGATGAGGTTGGCGTACTCGTTGGACTTGAAGTCGGACATGCGCACAATCACCGGCTCCGGCGCGAACGCCGCCGCGATGGTGGACACCCCTTCGGCCAGGCGCTTGATGTAGTAGTCGCGCGGGCTGCTGTACGCGGCAATCCGTTCCCGGATTTCCGCGGCCACGTCCGCCGGCTGGCTGTCCAGGTTCAGGAGCGCCTTGGGGTGGATGCCGATCTGGCGGTTGATGATGAATTCCAGCCGGGCCAGGCCCACGCCGTGGTTGGGCAGCTGGGCGAAAGTGAACGCCTGCTCCGGGGTTCCGACGTTCATCATGACCTTGACCGGGGCCTCCGGCAGCTCGGTGATGGCGGTTTCCTCGACGCTGAAGTCCAGGAGCCCTTCGTAGATGGTCCCGGTCTCGCCGTCGGCGCAGGAGACGGTCACCTCGAGGCCGTCGGTAAGGGAATCCGTAGCACTTCCGGTGCCGACGACGGCGGGGATCCCCAGTTCGCGGGCGATGATGGCCGCGTGGCACGTACGTCCGCCGCGGTTGGTAACGATGGCGGAGGCGCGCTTCATGATCGGTTCCCAGTCCGGGTCGGTCATGTCCGCGACGAGGACGTCGCCCGTCTTGAAGGCGGCCATCTGGTCGATCGATGTGAGGATGCGGACGCTGCCGGCACCGATGCGCTGGCCGATCGCACGGCCCTCGGCCAGGACCCGGCCGGTCGCGTTGAGGCGGAAACGGCTCAGGCTGCCGGCGGCACGGCGGGACTGCACCGTCTCCGGGCGTGCCTGCAGGATGTACAGGCCGCCGTCGGTCCCGTCCTTGCCCCATTCGATGTCCATCGGACGGCCGTAGTGGTTCTCGATGGCGACGGCGTGCCGGGCGAGCTGCTCGACGTCGGCGTCGCTGAGGCTGAAGCGGCTCCGCAAGGAGGCCTCCACCGGTACGAAGTCGATGGTCCGGCCGATCTCCTGGCTGTTGGTGTAGGTCATCTGGAGGGCCTTTTCGCCCAGTCCACGCTTGAGGATGGCGGGCCGCCCGGCCTGCAGCGCGGGTTTGTAGACGTAGAACTCATCGGGGTTCACGGCGCCCTGGACCACTGCTTCGCCGAGGCCGTAGGAGGACGTGACGAACACGGCGTCCTGGAACCCGGACTCGGTGTCCATGGTGAACATCACGCCGGAGGCCCCGACGTCGGAGCGCACCATCCGCTGGATGCCCGCCGAGAGTGCCACCTCGGCGTGTTCAAACTTGTGGTGCACGCGGTAGGCGATGGCCCGGTCGTTGTAGAGGGACGCGAACACGTCCTTGATGGCGATCAGGATGTTCTCGATGCCGCGGACGTTCAGGAAGGTTTCCTGCTGCCCGGCGAAGGAGGCATCCGGGAGGTCTTCCGCCGTGGCGCTGGAACGGACGGCCCAGGACAGGTCCTCGGAGCCCTCGTGCTTGTCCACCAGCTGCTGGTAGGCGTCACGGATCTGCGCCTCGAAGTCCGGCAGGAAGGGCGTCTCGCGCATCAGCGCGCGGATCTCCTTGCCCGCTGCTGCCAGGGCCGTCACGTCATCGGTGTCCAGGCCCACCAGCCGGTCCGCGATCTTCTGGTCCAGGCCCGAATCAGCCAGGAAGCTGCGGTAGGCGTCCGCCGTCGTGGCAAAGCCGTCAGGCACCTGGACGCCGGCGGAGGTGAGGTTCTGCACCATCTCGCCGAGGGAGGCGTTCTTGCCGCCTACCCGGTCCAGGTCCTTGAGTCCGAGTTCTGAGAACCACAGGATGTCTGTTGTCATATTTGCTGCTCCTTTGCAGGGATGATGGCATGCCGGGGCGCTGCCCGCTCGCGGCTGTGGCCGGTTGGTGGGCGCGGATCCTGTCTACAGTGACAGGTCTAGGCCACTCTTTCCAACATGATGTGCGCCACACCGGGCTTGTGAAAATTTTCCCTAATGTTTGAGGTTCATCCGCTGCAGGATGGTGGCGGCCATTTCCTCCACGGACACGGTGGCCGAATTCAAGTAAGGGATCCGGTGGGAGACGTACAACTGCTCGGCGCTTCGCAGTTCGAAGCCGCACTGCCGCAGCGACGCGTAGGGTGAGCCGCGGCGCCGCTCGGTGCGGATCTGGCTCAGCCGCAGGGGGTTGGAGGACAGCCCGAAACACTTCTCAACAAAAGGCCGCAGCGGCTTGGGCAGCCCTTCCCGCTGGAAATCCTCGTCCACCAGCGGGAAGTTCGCGGCGAAGATGCCGTGCTGGAGCGCCAGGTACATGGTGGTGGGCGTTTTTCCGCAGCGGGACGGTGCCACCAGGATGACTTGCGCCTTTTCCAGCGCCCGTAGGCTCTGGCCGTCGTCGTGTTCCATGGCGTACTCGACGGCGGCCATCCGGGACTGATACCGCTCCGCGTTGCCGAGGCCGTGGGCCCTGCCGGGTTCCGCGCTTGCCGGGGAGCCGAGGGCTTCCTCCAGCTGTCCCACATGCGTCCCGATCAGATCCACGATGATCCCTTGGCACGTTGCAATGGCCTGTCTGATGTCGCTGCTGACGGCGGTGGAAAAGACGATGGGCCGCGGGCCGGTGGCGACCAGTTTGTCGATGGTGCCCACCACGGTCCTGGCCTGTTCGGCGGTGGTAATGAACGGGACCGTGATGCGGTCAAAGTTGTTCGCGGGGAACTGCGTCAACAAGGTGTTCCCAAGCGTTTCCGCGGTGATGCCGGTGCTGTCCGAAAGGAAGTAGACAGGCCGAATCTCGTCATTGGTCATGAAGGCATTCCACCATCCGGTGGTTGAGCTTGTCGAAACCGCCGGACCTTCCGGTGGTTGAGCTCGTCGAAACCCGGGCTTTTACCCGGCAGAAACACTGCGGCAACCTGGCCGGGGCATGCTGGGCATACGGGGACAACCAGCAGGGGGCACAACATGATCACTGACAAGGTGCAGACGGTAAGAATCCAACCCGGCGACCACATCGAGGCGTGGCACAACGGCAAGTTATTCCACAAAGGCCGGGTGACCGACGTCGTACATTCCCTGGAACTGATCTGGATCCGGGACGCGCGGACCGGCGCGCGGAAGCTGCTGGATCCTGACGCCCTGGAGATCATCCGGGTGCGGGACTAGCGTGGCGCCTGGTGGGCCGCCCGGCTGCGGCGGCCCGCCAGGACAGGCATGAGCCGCGAGGCTGGGCAGCACGTTGGCACCTTTGGAGTTACGTCATGCCTGTGCGGGCCGTATTTCCGCCGGGCCCGGCTCGGCAACCGGCGCGATGAGCTCCTGGATGCCACCGATATGATCGCGCATGGCCTGCTCTGCGGCCGGGCCGTTCCCTGCCTTGAGCGACTCGACGATGGCCCAGTGTCCCGAGAGCGAGGCGGCGTTGCGGCTGGCGCCCTGGAATCCGAGCCGGCGTGAAGAGCGAGCCCAGTCGCTCACGATGCGAATGAGCATGGACAGCAGCGGGTTGCGCGCGATGTCAGCCACCATGACATGGAATTCGACGTCGAGCTCGAGCAGCTTTGCGGAGCTCGTCTCCTGCTCTGCGGTGCGCAGAATTGCCTCAAGCTTCCGCAGGTCTGACGGCGTCGCCTTGGCCGCCGCGAGCGCCGTGACTCCGGGTTCGATGGAGCAGCGCATCTCCATGATCTGGTTGAAGTCCTCCTGCGCCGCACTGAATACCGAGGAGAGCTCCTCCGCCTGTTTGGGGGTCGAGGATTCGAGCACGATGGTCCCTCGGCCCGGGCGGCGACTCACGAGACCGCGAAGCTCCAGCTCCAGCAGCGCCTCGCGTAGCGTCGTCCGTGAGACTCCGAGTGTCTCGGCCAGGACGCGCTCGGCCGGAATCTTCTCGCCGCGCGGGAGTTCGCCGCGGACGATCATGAGTTCCAGCTCGGCAGCGAGATTGCCGCCCATGGAAACCCAGCCATGACTCACTCCGGACCAGTCGACCACCGTGCACCTCGTATCTACCGTTTCGTTTGCGATTACAGTCTAGCCGTGGCATATTGGTCGGACCAATAGACCAATGGTGGTCTTGATCACAACTACGGAGTGAAATGGAAAAGGTACTTACGCAGCAGACAGAGCAAGTCGGCGGCATGTCCCGCTGGCGTCGGGTTGCCGGCGTCGCGGGTCCAGGGTTCATCGTGGCAGCTGCCGGCGTCGGCGCCGGAGACCTCATCGCTTCCCTTAACGCCGGTGCCAGCTTCGGGCTAACCCTGGCGTGGGCCGTCGTCGTCGGCTGCTTCATCAAGTTCATCGTGACGGAGTGCATCGGCCGCTGGTCGCTGGCGACCGGCATCAGCCCGCTGCGCGGTTTTCACCAGCTCAGCAAGATCTTCACCGGCTACTTCGGCATCTACTCGATCATTCTGGGCTTCTTCTACGGCGCGGCCATCGCCGGGGCGCTCGGACTCACGGTGCACGCGATGTTCCCGGCGGTAGACATCAAACTGGGCGCCATCGTCGCTGTCCTGCTCGGCCTGGGCATCCTGTGGATCGGCAAGTACAGCTCCTTCGAGAAGCTCATGTCCTTCTTCGTCGCGGTCATGTTCATCTCCATCGTGGGCGCCGCAATCCTGACCAAGCCGGACCTCAGCATCCTGCTGAGCGGCCTGACACCGCGCGTCCCGCAGGACGGAACCTTCTACGTGCTGGGCGTCATGGGCGGGGTCGGGATGTCGATCGGCCTGCTGTCCTACGGCTACTGGCTCCGCGACCGGGGCTGGAATGGTCCCAGCTGGATCAAGACGATGCGCCTTGACCTCGTCATCGGCTACGGCATGACCTTCATCTTCATGTTCGCCATGATGATTGTCGGCGCGGCCTTCCTGCAGGGCAGCGGCACCGAGGTCGGCGGACTGAGCGACCTCAACGCCCTGGCCAACCCCTTCGCCGAACGCTTCGGCGAGCCCGCCAAGTGGCTCCTGCTCATCGGCATGTTCTCCGCCGTCTTCAGCTCGCTCATCGGCGGCTACAACGCCCTGGCCAACGTCTTCAATGACATCTTCAACATCTACCGCAAGACCGACAAGGAGCGGGACGAGAACGCCGTCCGGTCCGTGCCCTTCCGCGCCTACATCCTGTGGATGTGCCTGCCGCCCCTGGCCATGCTGTTCCTGGACAAGCCGGTCACGCTTGTCCTGATCTACGCCGCACTGGGCGCACTGCTCATGCCCGTCATGATCGGCGGGCTGCTCTGGCTCATGAACTCCAAGCGCCTCGACAAGAAGTACCGTAACGGCTTCGTCATGAATGCATCGCTGGTGCTTGGCCTCGTCATGTTCATCGGCCTGGGCCTCAACGAGCTCGTCAACCTCTGATCCGGGGCTCCTACGACTCCCGCACGCACAGCCTAGAAAGGCAGCTGCAATGAATTTCTCCACCCGCCCCGAACTTGCCGGGACGTTTGGTATGGTCTCCTCCACGCACTGGCTGGCATCCCAGGTCGGCATGGGGGTGCTGGAGCGCGGCGGAAACGCCTTCGACGCGGCGGCTGCGGCGGCCTTCACGCTGCAGGTCGTCGAGCCCCACCAGAACGGCCCCGGCGGCGACCTGCCGCTGATCTTCGCCCGGGCCGACGATAAGAAGCCCACCGTCTTGTGCGCCCAGGGCCCCGCCCCGGCCGCCGCGACACCGGAGGCCTTCGCGGAGCTGGGGCTGGATATGGTGCCCGGCACCGGGCCGCTGGCCGCGGCGATCCCCGGTTCGACCCTGGGCTGGATGATCTTTGTGCGGGATCACGGAACCCTGAGCCTGCGCGAGGTCCTGTCGATGGCCGCGTCCTACGCCGAGAACGGCTTCCCCGCCGCGGCCAAGGTGGTCGAGTACATCAAACGAATGGCGCCGCTGTTCCGCGAACACTGGACGCCGTCCGCCGAGCTTTACTTGCCCGGCGGACGGGTTCCCGTAGAGGGGCAGCTGCTCGTCAACAAGGCCCTGGCCCGCACCTACGGGCGCCTCATGGACGCCGAAGAGACCGTACTGCTCGACGGCGGCACCCGGGCGGAGGGCTTCGACGCCGCGATTCGGGCCTGGACGGAGGGCTTCGTGGCCGAGGCCATCGCCGAGTTCGTCAAGACACCATGGCGGGACTCGAGCGGCGCCGATCACGCGGGGCTCCTGACGCGTGAGGACCTGGCGTCCTGGCGCCCGCACTACGAGGCGCCCGTGACCCTGGACTTCCGGGGCCACACGGTCTGCAAGACGGGCTTCTGGAGTCAGGGTCCCGTCTTCCTGCAGCAGCTCGCGCTGCTGGACGGGATGGACGTCGAACCGGGCACGGCGGACGGCATCCACACGATCCTGGAGGCCACCAAACTGGCCTTCGCGGACCGGGACGCCTGGTACGGCGACGCCGCCGACGTGCCCTCGGATACCCTTCTGTCCCCCGAGTACACGGCCGAGCGCCGGAAACTCATTGGGGCCACGGCCTCCATGGAAATCCGGCCCGGCAGCCCCGACGGCCGCGAGGCGATCCTACCGGAACTGCGCGTCACGGGAGACTTCGACGCGAGCGGGCTCAGCGGCGTCGGCGAACCCAACGCCGTCGCGGCCCTGCTCGACTCCGGCCCGCAGGCCAATGGGGAGGCCCGCTCGGACACGGTGCACGTCGACGTCGTCGACCGCTGGGGCAACATGGTCTCGGCCATGCCCAGCGGCGGCTGGCTGCACTCCTCCCCCGTCATCCCGGAGCTCGGCTTCCCGCTGGGCACCCGGCTGCAGATGGCCTGGCTCGAGTCTGGCCTGCCCAACACCCTGGCGCCGGGCAAGCGCCCCCGCACTACGCTTTCGCCGACCCTGGTACTGAAGGACGGGGAGCCCGTGCTCGCCTTCGGCACCCCGGGCGGCGACCAGCAGGACCAGTGGCAGCTGCATTTTCTGCTCAATCACCTGCTCGCCGGGATGAATCTACAGGAGGCCATTGATGCGCCGTCGTTCCACAGCACCCATTTCCCCAGCTCCTTCTTCCCGCACGAGCATCAGCTCGGCGTCGTCGTGATCGAGCGACGGATCGGCGCGGACGTCGTGCGCGAGCTGCGGGCGCGCGGGCACCTGGTCGGTGAGGCGGGCGACTGGGAGATCGGCCGAATGTGCGCGGTCTCGCGGGATCCAGCGACGGGCATGGTGCGCGCAGCCGCCAACCCGCGCGGCATGCAGGGCTACGCGGTGGGGCGCTGACCATGACCGTGACGGATACGGCCCCGAGCCGTCTACGGCGGGCGCCGGCCCGCGTACCCGAGGCGCGGCTTCAGTTGTGGCTCATGCTCATCCTGACCTTTTCGACGGGCGTCATCGACGCCGTGGGCTATCTGGGCCTGGACCGGGTCTTCACGGGAAACATGACGGGGAACGTGGTCATTCTGGGGATGGCGCTGACCGGCACGACCAACCTGCCCGTCCTCGGCCCCGCGCTGGCGCTGGTCTTCTTCTTCGGCGGCGCTATGATTTCCGGGCGTATGCTGCGGGGCAAGTCCGAGGGCTGGTCCGGGCCGACCTCTTTGGCCCTGGGCCTGGTCAGTCTCCTGCTGTTGGCCGTCTCGACCGCCCTGTTCTTCTTCGGCACACACGCCTTGCCGCACATGGCCGAGGCCGTCACCTCCGTCCTAGGGCTGGCCATGGGCATCCAGGCGGCCGCGGCACGGCACGTCAAGGTCGTGGATGTCACCACGGTTGTGGTGACATCCACCCTGACGGGACTAGCCGCGGACTCCCGTTTCGCGGCCCGCAAGGGGCAGGACTGGCCCAAGCGGCTGCTCGCCGTAATGCTGATCCTGCTCGGCGCCCTGGCCGGCGCGGCGCTCCTGACCGTGGCCATGTGGCTGCCCATCCTGCTCTCCGGCGTCCTCACTGCAGGCGTGGTTGTGGCGGGCCATCGCCGGGTCCGGGCAGACGCCGTCAAGGTCCTGAGCTAGGGCATGTCTCGTACCGCCGTTCTGACGGATTCGCGGTGGACCGGATCGAGTCGTTTGTCGAAGTCGGACGGGAGCCGAGGCCGGCCGTTCCGGCATCACCGGTTCCTGGCGGAGGGCATCGTTTACCGTTTTCGTGCAGGGCCGCGTGGCGGGATCTGACGGCCCGCACTACATGCACTGGACGCAGTCCAAGGAGATGGCGACAAGGATTGATGTGTTCCTGGCCAGGACGCCGTTATAGGCCGAAGGTTCTGCGCTGCCGGATAGCTTGTGGGCCCTCTTCTATTCGGCCTAGATTTGGGCATGACCAATTCGCCCGAACATGAGCTGCTCATTGAGCTGCAGGACCTGATTATCGGCACTGGATCGGTGGCTGACTTCCTGGGCGGGCTCTCGATCATCGCGGCGGCCGCCCTGAGCCGCTCGGCCGGCGCCACGGTGGAGTGCGGGGTCACGCTTAAGCACGCCAGGAAAACCACAACGGTGGGCGGGAGCACCGAGCGCGCCGTCCATCTGGACCGCATCGAACAGGCCGTTGGCGACGGGCCCTGCCTCGCAGCGTTGAAGGCAACGACCCCCGTCCTGCTGGCCGATGTCCGCACCGACCCGCGCTGGCCCACCTACCAGGAACGCCTGATCCAGGAGGGCATCCACAGCGTCCTGGGCGTACCCCTTGAACTTGGTGAAAACGCGGCCGCGGTCCTGAACTTCTTCGCGCCGGCCACTGGCGTGTTCACCGAGGCGACCATCAGTGAGGCCGCCAGTTTCGCCGACGTCGCCGGCAGTGCCGTCCGCCTGGCCGTCAGGGTGGGAACCGCAGAGAGCGCCGCTGATGACCTGAGCGCGGCGATGATGAGCCGTACTGCCATCAACCTTGCCTGCGGCATCATCATGGCCCAGAACCGCTGCAGCCAGACCGAGGCGATGTCCATCCTGATGAAGGTTTCCAGCCACCGGAACCAGAAGCTCCGGGACGTGGCCGACGAGATCGTCCGGAAGGTCTCCGGCGAGGAAGCCAGCACGTACTTCGACATGTAGCACTGGCTTAGGGTTGTCCGCGCCAGCCAGGCGGGCGTCACCTCTTGTAGACCTCGCGTCGGTGCGCGACCCGCACAACGAGGACGGTCAGAACGTCGTCATGGATTTCGTAGAGAACGCGATAGTCAGCAATGCGGACCCGCCAGGCGGTCTCTTCGCCAGCAAGCTTCTTGCATCCAGCGGGTCGCGGATCATTTGCCAGCCCCGCGACAGACGCCAGGATTCGCTTGCGCGTACCAGTCTCCAGTTTGCGGATTTCCTTGGCTGCTCCGGCGGTGAATTCGACCGCGTAGCCGGCCACGTTTAGAGTTCGGCCTGAAGTTCAGTCAGGCTCACTCGACGGCCATCGTCGTCGGCTTTGGCGGCCCGGAATTCGGCGAGATCCACGGCGTCTTCGAGTTCCTCCAGGCGTGCGAAGTCCTCGACGCCGATGAGGAAAGCCACAGGCTTACCGTGGCGCGTGATCTGGACTCTCTCATGCCCGTAGTTCGCCCTATTGACGACGTCGGGCAGATGCTCACGCAGAGCTCCGACAGTGACGGAGCTGGGTTCAGTTTCCATAGTCACAGTCTAGCGCCTGTTTTGTATAGAAGTATAAAAACGTACGAAACGTAAGAAACGTAAATCTTCGGCGGGCCCGCAAAAAGCGAGTACTCACTACTCGTGTGCCACCCCGGCAGGGCCTTTTACGATGAGGGCGTACCGACACATGGGGGACTGGGGCATGATGATCGATCAACTGGTGGACTGGCGTGTCTCGGGGGTCCTGCTGGATATCCGCGGACACTCGGAAGCGGCATCGGCGTGCGCGCTGGCCCGGATTGCGGCGTCCGCCGTGAGCGAGATTGCCGGCTACCCCGTGGAGAGCACGGTGACGCTCGTGCGGCCGGACGGGACGCCCTTCACAGCGGCAACCACCGACGCCGCCGGCGGCCTATCCCGGTGGGACCAGCTCGCCGGACGGGGTCCCACCTCGCGGGCACTGGGCGGCCGCCTGACCATCATTCTCAATGATCACTGCCTGGACAAGCGCTGGGACGAGTACCCGGCCAGTCTCAGGTCAGCCGGCTTCCGCTCCGCTGTCGCCGTGCCCTTGCCGCTGGAACGCGGCTACCGGGCCGCACTGACGTTGTATTCGGCGGAAAAGAACGTGTTCACCCCGGTTGTCGCCAGCCAGGCGCTGGCGTTCTCCGACGTGGCGGCCACGAGCCTGGTCCTGGCACTGCAGGTCCGGGCTGGCCTGGCCCAATCCGCGGATCTCCGCGCAGCCATGGCCAGCCGCACCGCGGTCAACGTCGCCTGCGGTGTGATCATGGGCCAGAACGGGTGCTCCTACGAGGCGGCGTTGCAGATGCTCACGCTCGCATCGAGCCATCGGAACCTGACCATCCGCGACGCCGCCGAAGGGATGCTGCGCACGCTCCCGGGCGGGGTTCCGCCCACACACTTCCAGCAACGCGCCTGAGGCAGCGCCCCGCCGTCGACGCAGGAACGGTCAGCGCAGAACCACTGTGCGCCCGCCGTCGAGCATTACCCGGCCTTCACAGTGCCACCGGACCGCGTTGCTCAGCGCCTTGCACTCAGCGTCGCGGCCCACGCGGACCAGGTCATCGGCCGTGTACGTGTGGTCCACGTCGATGACCTGCTGGGCGATGATCGGTCCCTCATCCAACTCCGCGTTGACGTAGTGCGCCGTGGCGCCCACGGTCTTGACGCCGCGGTCGTAGGCCTGGTGGTACGGCTTGGCGCCTTTGAAACTCGGCAGGAACGAGTGGTGGATGTTGATGGTCCGGCCCGTCAGCTGGGCCGACAGCTCATCGCTGAGGACCTGCATGTAGCGGGCCAGGACCACCAGTTCCACCTCGAACTCATCCACGAGCTCCAGCAGGCGCGCTTCCTGCGCCGGCTTGGTCTCCTGAGTAACCGGGAGGTGGAAGAACGGGATGCCGTGCCACTTCACCAGTTCCTCGTGGTCCGTGTGGTTGGAGACCACGGCCACGATTTCCACCGGCAGATCGCCCGTGCGGGCCCGGAACAGCAGGTCGTTGAGGCAGTGCCCGAACTTGGACACCATCACCAGGACCCGGCGCTTGCGGCCGTGCGGCTCCAGCTGCCAGTTCATGGCCCACTCAGCGGCCAGCGGCTCGAAGTCCCGGCGCAGGTCCTCCGTGGTCAGCGGCTGCTTGCCGGATTCGAAATGCACCCGCATAAAAAACTGCTGGGCCTGGCGGTCACCGAAGTGCTTGGTGTCGATGATGTCGCAGTCGTGATCCAGCAGGTACCCGGTGATCGCGTGGACGATCCCCGGCGACTCGGCGCAGTTGACGGTCAGAACATGTTCGGTTGCCACTTAGTTCTCCCGCGATGCCTTCGCGTCGGCCAGCTCCGCGTCGGCCAGGGCCTTCTCCTCGGCCACTTCCTTCTCGCCGGCGAGGTCCTTCTGGAACTCCGCGTAGCGGGCCAGGTGAGCCGGACGCTTCCGCAGGATGACCCAGGCGACGCCCAGGATGACGAACCAGATGGGCGTAATCAGCAGCGCCAGGAGGGTATCCGGCTGCGTGGTCAGTGCCCACAGGACGAAGGCGAAGAACGCGAAGACCACCCAGACCATGGGGATGCCGCCGGGCATCTTGAACTTGGACGCCGCGTGCAGGTGCGGACGGCGTGAACGGAACTTCAGGTAGCTGGCCAGGATGATGGACCAGACAAAGACGAAGCAGACGGCGGCCACGGTGGTGACCATGTCGAAGGCCTTGCCGATGTCCTTGCCGGCGTACATCAGGACGATGCCGGAGAGCAGCAGGATGCAGGAGAGGAACAGGGCGTTCTGCGGGACCTTGCGGGCGGACAGGCGGCTGAAGACGGTGGGGGCGTCGCCCTCCTGGGCCAGGCCGTACACCATGCGGGAGGTGGAGTAGATGCCGGAGTTGGCAGAGGACATGGCCGAACTGAGCACCACCAGGTTCACGATGGTGGCCGCGGCGCCGAGGCCGGCCAGGGAGAACATGGCGATGAACGGGCTGTGGCCGGCCTGGAACTGGGTCCACGGCGTGACGGACATCAGGATGATGAGGGCGCCTACGTAGAAGAGCAGCACGCGGATGGGGATGGAGTTGATGGCCTTGGGCAGGTTCTTCTCCGGGTCCTTGGCCTCGGCGGCGGTGGTGCCTACAAGTTCAATACCCACAAAGGCGAAGACGGCGATCTGGAAGCCGGCCACAAAGCCCATGAATTCGTTCGGGAACAACCCGCCGTGGCTCCACAGGTTCGTGAAGGTGGCCGGGCCGGCGTCGGACTGGAAACCGCTGAAGATCATAAACAGGCCAACAATGATCAGCGCCGCAATGGCGATGATCTTGATCAGCGCGAACCAGAACTCGGTCTCACCGAACGCCCGCACCGTTGCGAGGTTCAGGACCAGGAGGATGATCACGGTGGCGATGCCCGGGATCCACAGTGGCACCCCCGGCCAGAGTTCCTCCGAGTAGGCGGCTATGGCGATGACGTCCGCGATGCCGGTGATCACCCAGCAGAACCAGTAGGTCCAGCCGGTGAAGAAGCCGGCCCAGGGGCCCAGCAGGTCGGCGGCGAAGTCGCTGAAGGACTTGTAGTTCAGGTTGGACAGCAGCAGTTCGCCCATGGCCCGCATGACGAAGAACAGCATGAAGCCGATGATCATGTAGACGAAGATGACGGACGGGCCGGCGGCCGAGATGGTTTTGCCGGAGCCCATGAACAGGCCGGTGCCGATGGCCCCGCCAATCGCAATCAGCTGGATGTGCCTGTTGCTGAGTTGCCGCTCAAGGTGGGGCGTTTGTGGGGAAGTGACGGTTTTAGTGCTCACGTACTGCTCCTCGAATCGATGCTGGCTGGAGTGCCGTTGGGGATGACGCGGGGCCCACTTCGTTGGGGACCGCATCGAGGTTGTTGAAGCTGTAGAGATGGATCCCGGCGATGCCGGGCTGGCTTTGCAGCCCGGCCACCAGGGTGTGTGGTGAGTAGCGGTCACCGCTGAGCAGCTTGCGCGCCAGCGGGCCTTTGCGGCTAAGGAACTTCAGGGAACTTCCGACGCCGATCTGCGTGGCCAGTGCCACCAGTTTCGTCCGCGGGACGGACCCCGCCACGCCCGCCCAGACGGGCAGGTCCACGCCTTCACGGCGCAGGAGCGCCGCGAAGTCGAGAATTTTGGGGGCATCAAAGCACATCTGGGTGACAACGTGCGTGGCCAGGTGCTGCTTGTCCTGCAGGGCATCCAGCAGGTCCAGGGCGGCCACCGACGGGTGGCCTTCCGGGTAGCCGGCCACGCCCGCGCGCATCCGGCCGCCGGTGTACTGGGCGATGTCCTCGAGCAGCGGGAGCGCCGAATCGTACGGGCCCGCGGGCTGCTTCCGGTCGCCGCCGATCACAAACACCTCGCCGATGCCGGCGCTATCGCACTCCCGCATGATCCGGGTCAGTTCGGCCCGGTCATGGATGCTGCGTGCGGCCAGGTGCGGGATGACGGTGTAGCCGAGGGTGCTCAGCTCCACCGAGGTGCGCATGGTCCGTTCGATGCCGTGGTGCGGCAGGCACGTCATGGTCAGCGTGGAGGTCAGCGGAACCAGGGCCTGGACCTGGTCTACGATCCCGGTTGAGGGGATGATTTCGATTCTTGTAGGGAACATCTTCGGTCCTTTCCTGATATCGGTTCTGAATACCGGCGGGCTCAGCTGGCGCGGGCTGCCAGCAGTGAGCTGGCTTCCTGGCGGGTGCTGCCGGAGGACTCGATGTGGGCGAGTTCGGCGGGGATTTCCCAGCCCTTCTTGCGCATCGCGGTGGCCCAGAGCCGGCCGGCCCGGTAGGAGGAACGGACCAGCGGGCCGGACATGACGCCGAGGAAGCCGATCTCGTTGGCCTCGTCCTGGAGGTCCACGAACTCCTGCGGCTTGACCCAGCGGTCCACCGGCAGGTGCCGTTCGGAGGGGCGCAGGTACTGGGTGATGGTGATCAGGTCACACCCTGCCTCGTGCAGGTCCCGCAGGGCTTCGGAGATTTCCTCGCGGGTCTCGCCCATGCCCAGGATCAGGTTGGACTTGGTCACCATCCCGAGCTTGCGGCCCTGGGTGATGACATCCAGGGACCGGTCGTACCGGAACGCGGGCCGGATGCGCTTGAAAATCCGGGGCACGGTCTCGACGTTGTGCGCGAAGACCTCCGGCTTGGATTCGCAGATCGCCGCGATGTGCTCGGGCTTGCCGGAGAAGTCAGGGATCAGCAGTTCGACGCCGGTGCCCGGGTTCAGCTCGTGGATCTTCCGGACCGTCTCGGCGTACAGCCAGACCCCCTCATCGGCCAGGTCATCCCGGGCCACCCCGGTGACCGTGGCGTAGCGCAGCTGCATGGCCAGGACTGACCGGGCCACCTTCGTGGGCTCGAACATGTCCACCGGGGACGGCTTGCCCGTGTCGATCTGGCAGAAATCACAGCGCCGGGTGCATTCGGACCCGCCGATCAGGAACGTGGCTTCCTTGTCTTCCCAGCACTCGAAAATGTTCGGGCAGCCGGCCTCCTCACACACCGTGTGCAGGCCTTCCTTCTTGACCAGGTTCTTGAGCTGGACATACTCCGGACCCATCTGGACCTTCGCCTTGATCCACTCCGGCTTCCGCTCCACGGGTACTGCAGAGTTGCGCTGCTCAACGCGCAGCAGCTTCCGGCCTTCTGGTGCCAGTGTCATCAGTTCTCTTCCCTTAGCATTCCACTACGTTGACGGCGAGGCCGCCCATGGCTGTTTCCTTGTACTTGGAGCTCATGTCCCTGCCGGTTTCCCGCATGGTCACGATCACCTCGTCCAGGGAAACGCGGTGCGTACCGTCCCCCCACAGCGCCATCTTCGCGGCGTTGATGGCCTTCGCCGCCGCGATCGCGTTGCGTTCGATGCACGGCACCTGGACCAGCCCGCCGATCGGATCGCAGGTCAGGCCCAGGTTGTGTTCCATCGCGATCTCCGCCGCGTTCTCCACCTGCTGGGGTGTGCCGCCCAGCACCTCGGCGAGGGCGCCGGCCGCCATGGACGACGCCGATCCCACCTCTCCCTGGCAGCCCACCTCGGCGCCCGAAATGGACGCCTGTTCCTTGTACAGCACCCCGATGGCACCGGCCGTGAGCAGGAACTTGACCACAACGTCGTCGCGGTCTTCCTGCGTGGCCTTGTCCATGCCGGGTGCGAAATGCAGCGCGTAATACAGGACTGCCGGGATGATCCCCGCGGCGCCGTTGGTGGGTGCCGTGACCACCCGGCCGCCGGACGCGTTCTCCTCGTTCACTGCCAGGGCGATGAGGTTTACCCATTCCTGCCAGTACTTCGGGTCCCGGTCCTTGTCCTCCTTTTCGAGCCGCTCGTGCCAGTCGGGCGCACGACGGCGGACCTTCAGTCCGCCGGGCAGCAGCCCCTCGCGCTTGAGGCTGGTTGCCACACACTCCTCCATCACGGAGTAGATGTGCAGCAGGCCTTCGCGGATTTCCGCCTCGGACCGGGAAGCGCGTTCGTTGACGAACATGATGTCGCCGATGGACAGGCCCTTGGACTGGCACCGGCCCAGGAGCTCCGCCGCGGTGCGGAACGGCAGCGGCAGTTCCTTCTTGGACTCGTCGAGTTCCTTCAGGGCCGCGTCCTCTTCACCTTCGCGGACAATGAAACCGCCGCCCACCGAGAAGAACGTGGCCTTGTGGAGGACTTCGCCTGCCTCGTCAGTGACCGTGAAGGTCATGCCGTTGGTGTGCCGCGGCAGGACAGTGAGCGGTCGAAGGACCATATCCTTGACGCCGTACGGCAGGGGCACGGAACCGGCGAGCTGGAGGGCGCCCGTTTCGGCGATGGCGGCGAGCCGCTCCTCCACCTCAGCCGGCAGGATCTTTTCGGGGTGGAAACCCTCCAGGCCCAGCAGGATGGCCGTCATGGTGCCGTGGCCATGGCCGGTTGCCGCCAGCGACCCGTACAGGTCCACCCGCAGCCCGGCCACCTTGTCCAGGCTGCCGGAGCCCTTGAGCTCCTCGGCAAACACTGCGGCAGCGCGCATCGGCCCCACAGTGTGAGAGCTCGACGGCCCGATCCCGACGGAGAACAAATCAAAGACTCCAACGGCCATGTGCGTTTCCTAACTAACTAATTCTTCAGAGATGTGCGCCCGAACACGGTGCTGCACGAGGGGCCGGCGGAGCCGGGCTTTTCGAAAGCGTGCGTCAAAGCGAGGAACGAGCAGCACGCGTGAAAAGTCCGGTCCGCCGGTCCCGGACGTTACCCGAGGTCGGCGACAGACGGGTACAGCGGGTGGGCCTCGGCGAGAGCTTCGACCCGGTGACGCAGGCCGGAAAGGTCCGCGTCGGCGTCGGCAATCAATGCCTCGGCGATGATGTCCGCAACTTCACGGAAGGCTGCCTCGCCGAAACCACGGGTGGCCAGCGCGGGAGTGCCGATCCGGAGGCCGGAGGTGACCATCGGCGGGCGCGGGTCGAACGGCACGGCGTTGCGGTTGACGGTGATGTCAATCGCGGCGAGGCGGTCCTCGGCCTGCTGGCCGTCCAGCTCGCAGTTGCGCAGGTCAACCAGGACCAGGTGCACGTCGGTGCCGCCGGAGATCACGTTGATGCCCTTGGCGGTGACGTCCGGCTGGACCAGGCGGTCGGCCAGGATGCTGGCGCCGGCCAGGACGCGCTCCTGGCGTTCCTTGAACTCCGGCGTCGCTGCGATCTTGAAGGCCACGGCCTTGCCGGCGATGACGTGCTCCAGCGGGCCGCCCTGCTGGCCGGGGAAGACAGCCGAGTTGATCTTCTTGGCGATCGCGGGGTCGTTGGAGAGGATGATGCCGCCGCGCGGACCGGCGAGGGTTTTGTGCGTGGTGGAGGTGGTGACGTGGGCGTGCGGCACCGGGCTCGGGTGCAGGCCAGCTGCCACCAGACCGGCGAAGTGCGCCATGTCCACCATCAGGAAAGCACCCACCAGATCGGCGATCCGGCGGAACTCGGCGAAGTCCAGCTGGCGGGCGTATGCCGACCAGCCGGCAACGATCAGCTGCGGCTTGGTCTCCAGCGCCAGGCGCTCCACCTCGGCCATGTCAATGGTGTGGGTGTCTTCGCGGACCTGGTACGGGACCACGTTGTAGAGCTTGCCGGAGAAGTTGATCTTCATGCCGTGGGTCAGGTGACCGCCGTGGGCCAGGTTCAGGCCCATGATGGTATCGCCCGGCTTGATCAGCGCGTGCATGACCGAGGCGTTGGCCTGGGCGCCGGAGTGCGGCTGGACGTTGGCGAACTCGGCACCGAACAGGGCCTTGACGCGGTCGATGGCCAACTGCTCGATGACGTCCACGTGCTCGCAGCCACCGTAGTAGCGCTTGCCCGGGTAGCCCTCGGCGTACTTGTTGGTCAGGACCGAGCCCTGCGCCTGCATCACGGCAACGGCCGTGTGGTTCTCGGAGGCGATCATTTCCAGGCCATTCCGCTGGCGGCGCAGTTCGTCGTCGATCTTGACGGCGATCTCGGGGTCCAGCACCGACAGGTCGGTGTCCAGGCTCGCGGAAACTACCTGCTCAAAAACTGCGGTGCCTGCTGCAGCGGCGCTCACAGTTCGCCACCGTTTACTTCGGCGTATTCCTGAGCGGACAGCAGGGGGCCCTCGGACTCGACGGTCACCTTGAACAGCCAGCCGGCACCGTACGGATCGGAGTTGATCAGTGCGGGATCGCCGACGGCGTCTTCGTTGATTTCCGTGACCTCGCCCGTCACCGGGGAGTACAGGTCGGAAACGGACTTGGTGGACTCGATCTCGCCGCAGGTCTCCCCCGCGGTGACCGTGGAGCCAACCTCGGGCAGGTCCACGTAGACGATGTCGCCCAGCGCCTCAGCGGCAACAGCGGACACGCCAACAACGGACGGACCAGAGCCATCAAAGGCGATCCACTCGTGCTCGGCGGAGTACTTCAGTTCAGCGGCAACCTTAGCCATTTGTGTTCCTTAAGTTTCGAAGTCAGTTGTGGTCGGGTTGGGAGGCTGGTGACCGAATTCCTCCGCGTGCTGGCTCGTTCCTCGCCTCTGACGCACGCTTCCGGAATCCGCTCACCGCCAGGGTAGGCGGCACTTCCTAAGCACCTAGGGGGACGGTCAACGCCAACCCCCGGGGAGGTTCCGTTGTGGGTGGCATCCGGCAGCGTGCGTCAAAGCGACGAAGGAGCAGCACGCAGAGGATGTCAGCCGCAACGGAACCCGTAGCACCCTATTTTTGGCGCTTGTAGAACGGCAGGGCGACAACCTCGAAAGGCTCTGCCTTGCCGCGCAGGTCGATGTCCAGGGCGGTGCCAATCTCGGCGTGCTCGACGTCGACATAGGCCATCGCGACCGGGTAGCCAAGGGTGGGGCTGGGCTGGCCGGAGGTGACTTCGCCAACCACGGCGCCGTCCTTGAGCACCGGGTAGTGCCCGCGGCCGGCGCGACGTCCGAGTCCCTTCAAGCCCACAAGCTTACGCTTTGATCCGGCTTCCTTGGCAGCTTCGAGGGCGGAGCGGCCCACGAAGTCGCCTTCCTTGCTCTTGAGCGCCACAACGCCACCCAGGCCGGCGTCGAACGGTGACCGTTCGAGGGAAAGCTCGTTGCCGTAGAGCGGCATGCCGGCTTCAAGGCGGAGCGAATCGCGTGAGGCGAGGCCGCACGGAACGATGCCGAACTCAGCCCCTGCTTCGGCGACGGACGCCCACAGGGAGGCGGCGCCGTCGTTCGCTACGAAGAGCTCGAAGCCGTCCTCGCCGGTGTAGCCGGTGCGCGCCAGGATGACGTCGTGGCCGGCCACGGTCAGCTCGTTGAACGCGTAGTACTTCAGGTCCGTGACCAGCGCGTGCTGGGCCTCTGGGGTCAGCTTGAGCAGGATGGCCTCGGCCTTGGGACCCTGGACCGCGATCAGCGAGGTGATGGCGGAGGCGTCCTCCACCTTCACGTTGAAGGCCACGGCGCGTTCGGCCAGGGCGACGGCGACGGTGGGGGCGTTGCCCGCGTTGGGGACCACAAGGTACTTCTCGTCGCCGAAGCGGTACACGATGAGGTCATCGATGATGCCGCCGTCGGCGTTGCAGATGAGCGAGTACTTGGCCTTCCCGTCCGCGATGGCCGAGAGCTTGCCCACCAGCGCGTAGTCAAGGAACGCGCCGGCTTCCAGGCCGGAGACCCAGACTTCGCCCATGTGGGAGAGGTCGAACAGTCCGGCAGCGTTGCGCACCGCGTGGTGTTCGGCCAGCTCGGAGCTGTACTTGAGCGGCATCTGCCAGCCACCGAAGTCGGTGAAGGAAGCGCTGAGTTTCTTGTGCTCTTCGTAGAGAGCGGTGTAGTTCTCAGTCATTGTGAAAGCCTTTCATACCTAAAGGAGATCGAGCCTGTCGAGATCAGTTCGCGAATTCTTCGATGGGCGGGCAGGAGCAGATCAGGTTGCGATCTCCGCCTGCGCCGTCGATGCGGCCTACGGGCGGGAAGTACTTGTCCTGCTTGAGGTGGTGGACCGGGAAGGCGGCCTGCTCACGCGGGTACTGACGGGTCCAGTCGGAGGATACGACGGCGGACGCGGTGTGGGGTGCGTGGCGCAGCGGGCTGTTCTCCACGCTGAAGTCGCCGTTGGCCACCTGGTCGATTTCCTTCCGGATGGTGATCATGGCGTCGATGAACCGGTCGATCTCCACCAGGTCCTCGGACTCGGTGGGCTCCACCATCAGCGTGCCCGCAACCGGGAACGCGAGGGTGGGGGCGTGGAAACCGTAGTCGATGAGGCGCTTGGCCACATCTTCCGCGGTGACGCCGGTCTTCGCCGTCAGGTCACGGAGGTCCAGGATGCACTCGTGCGCCACGAGTCCGCCTTCACCGGTGTAGAGGACCGGGAAGTACTCGTTCAGGCGGGCCGCCACGTAGTTCGCCGCCAGAAGCGCCGACTTCGTGGCCTCGGTCAGGCCCTCGGCACCCATGAGCTTCACGTAGGCCCACGAGATGGGCAGGACGCCGGCGGAGCCGTAGTTGGATGCGCTGATGGCCACGCCGTGGCCCGCTTCGTGGGCTGCCTTGTTGGCGTCACCGGGCATAAACGGTGCCAGGTGGGCCTTGGCTGCGACCGGGCCAACGCCGGGTCCGCCGCCGCCGTGCGGGATGCAGAACGTCTTGTGCAGGTTCAGGTGCGAGACATCGCCGCCGAACTTACCCGGCTGCGCGAGGCCCACAAGGGCGTTGAGGTTGGCGCCATCCACGTAGACCTGGCCGCCGGCCGCGTGCACGGCGTCGCAGATTTCGGTCACGTCGGCGTCGTAGACCCCGTGGGTTGAGGGGTAGGTGATCATGATGGCCGAGAGGACGTCCTTGTTGGCCTCGATCTTGGCGTTCAGGTCCGCGTGGTCGATGCTGCCGTCCGCCGCGGTGGCGACCACAACGACCTTCATGCCCGCCAGGACGGCGGAGGCGGCGTTGGTGCCGTGCGCCGAGGCCGGGATCAGGCAGACGGTGCGCTGGGCATCCCCACGGGACAGGTGGTAACCGCGGATCGCCAGCAGGCCGGCGAGCTCGCCCTGGGACCCGGCGTTCGGCTGGAGCGAGACCTGGTCGTAGCCCGTGATCTCGGTCAGCTGGTCTTCGAGATCGGTGATGAGTTCGCGCCAGCCCACGGTCTGGGAATCCGGGGCGAACGGGTGGATCGAGGCGAACTCCGGCCAGGAAATGGCTTCCATCTCGGCCGTGGCGTTCAGCTTCATCGTGCACGAACCCAGCGGGATCATGGTGCGGTCCAAGGCGAGGTCGCGGTCACTCAGCCGGCGGATGTAGCGCAGCAGCTGGGTTTCGGAACGGTGCGTGTTGAACACGGGGTGCTGCAGGTACTCGGAGGTGCGGAGCACCGAGTCGGGCAGTTCAAAGCCCTTCGCGTCCACAACCGGACCGGCGCCGAAGGCGACGGCGATGGCGGAGAGGACATCCGTCGTCGTGGTTTCATCGGCTGAGACGCCGATGGTGTCCTCGTCGATGTGGCGCAGGTTGATGCCGCGTGCTTCGGCGGCGGCGATGACCTTGGCGGCCTTGCCCGGGACGCGGACGGTGACGGTGTCGAAGAAGGTCTCGGTGACCAGTTCGCGGCCGGCGACCTTCAGCGTGGTGGCCAGGGTGCGGGCGTTGTGGTGGACGCGCTCGGCGATTGCTTTGAGGCCGTCCGGGCCGTGGTAAACGGCGTAGAACGAGGAGACGATGGCCAGCAGTGCCTGCGCGGTGCAGATGTTGGACGTGGCCTTCTCGCGGCGGATGTGCTGCTCACGGGTCTGCAGCGCCAGACGGTACGCGGGGACACCGGCGTCGTCCTTGGACACCCCGACCAGGCGGCCCGGCATGGACCGCTCCAGGCCCTTCGCCACCGCCATGTACGCCGCGTGCGGGCCGCCGAAGAACAACGGCACACCAAAACGCTGGGTCGAGCCGACGGCGATGTCCGCACCCTGCTCCCCCGGAGGGGTGATCAGCGTCAGCGCCAGCAGGTCGGCGGCGACCGTGACGAGGGCGCCGCGCTCCTTGGCGGCGGCGATCACGTCGGTGTGGTTGAAGACCCGGCCCGACACGCCCGGCTGCTGCAGGACAACACCGTTGATAACGCCGTCGGGCAGGCCCTGGGAAAGGTCAGCGACCTCCACCTCGAACCCGAGGGCCTCGGCGCGGCCCTTCACGATCGCGATGGTCTGCGGCAGACAGTCAGCATCCAGAACGGTCTTGCCGTCATGGGCTGCCTTGTTCTTGTTCGCGCGGCGCATCATCAGCACGGCCTCGGCCACCGCGGTGGCTTCATCCAGCAGCGACGCGTTCGCGATCGGAAGTCCGACGAGGTCCTGGACCATGGTCTGGAAGTTCAGGAGCGCCTCGAGCCGGCCCTGGGAAATCTCGGGCTGGTACGGGGTGTAGGCGGTGTACCAGGCCGGGGCTTCCAGGATGTTCCGGCGGATCACAGCCGGGGTCACGGTGTCGTAGTAGCCCTGGCCGATCATCTGCACAGCGGTCTTGTTCTTGGAGGCGAGCTTACGCAGCTCGGCAAGGACCTCAACCTCACTGAGGGCGTCCTTGAGGGCCAGCGGCTTGGCCTGGCGGATGGAGTCGGGGACGGCAACGTCCACGAGGCCGTCAACGCTGTCATAGCCAACGGCCTTGAGCATGGCGTCGATATCGGCCTGGCGGCGCGCACCAATATGCCGATCGGCAAAGGTGGAGGGGGACGACTGGATGGTCATGAAGGAACTCCATAATTCAGGTGGCGCGCTGGGTACGCCACATTGATTCGGGTTCCTCCCCGCTCTGTATTGGACCTGAGAGTTTCCGCACCCACCTGCTTGCCGCAGGGTGACGCTTGCACCGTCGGTGAGCCCGTTGCCGGACTACTTTCCAGAGTTGCCTAACCGCGGCGGTACGTGGGCCTGAGAGATTCCCGGAGAGGATTTGCTCCTACGGCGCCTGCTGAACGTACCGGCAGGACTCTCCCGCCGCAGATCAAAAGCATGTGCCACTTTGTCCGTGACACGTCTCACAGGTTAGTCGGACTTTGGGCCGCGTGCAAGATGTCCGCTGGCTCCGGCGTCACTATTCGGTGATTTTCTCCGCGCCCGGCCGCCGCCGTATGTAGTCGGGGCCGGTCAAAGCCACGCGGGGAGGTGGAGGCCAGTGCCACGTGGACGGCGGTTCCGCCGAGGACGCTCACCATTGGTTGATGCCCGCCCATTCCGCCCCAGCGTTGGCACCTGGCGCCGTAGACGGAGTCGGTCCCGCAGGTTTGCAGATAATGCGCATCGTAATGCGCATCGATTTTCCGCTCGGCGACTGCGGGTGCCTCTGCGCCCACACGGTGACACGCGGTGACGTGGCGGATAGCGGTGCGAAAACCCTGCCGCTTACATGGGAAAGTCACGGGAACCCGGCTCTCTTTATCTTGCGTCTCGACGAACACCCCATGAGGGCTTGCGGCGACGTAGCATCAAAGTAGGCGGCAGCCAGGAGTGTGGCGAAATGTTTGAGCGATTTACGGACCGTGCCCGTCGCGTAGTTGTGCTTGCCCAGGAAGAGGCACGCACGCTGAACCACAATTACATTGGTACCGAACACATCCTCTTGGGTCTGATCCATGAAGGTGAGGGCGTTGCCGCCAAAGCTCTTGAGTCCTTGGGCATTTCGCTCGACGGCGTGCGCGAGCAGGTGCAGGAGATCCTCGGCCCGGGCCAGCAGTCCCCATCCGGCCACATCCCCTTCACCCCGCGCGCCAAGAAGGTGCTGGAGCTGGCCCTGCGCGAGGCCCTGCAGTTGGGCCACAACTATATCGGCACCGAGCACATCCTGCTCGGTCTCGTCCGCGAGGGTGAGGGTGTTGCCGCGCAGGTGCTCGTCAAGCTCGGCGCGGACCCGGACAGGGTCCGCCAGCAGGTCATCCAGCTCCTCTCGGGTTACCAGGGCAAGGAGACCACCGGCGCAGACCTAGGCCCGGGCCAGCCGGAAGGTACTCCTGCCGGTTCCGTGGTGCTGGACCAGTTCGGCCGCAACCTGACGCAGGCTGCGCGGGAGAACAAGCTGGATCCCGTGATCGGGCGCGAATCCGAGATGGAACGCGTTATGCAGGTCCTGTCGCGGCGTACCAAGAACAACCCTGTCCTGATCGGTGAGCCCGGCGTCGGCAAGACCGCCGTCGTCGAAGGCCTCGCCCAGGCCATCGTCCGCGGCGACGTGCCGGAAACCCTCAAGGACAAGCAGCTGTACACCCTGGACCTGGGCTCCGTGGTGGCCGGTTCCCGGTATCGCGGTGACTTCGAGGAGCGGCTGAAGAAGGTCCTGAAGGAGATCCGCACCCGCGGGGATATTCTTTTGTTCATTGATGAGATCCACACCCTTGTCGGTGCCGGTGCGGCCGAGGGTGCGATCGATGCGGCTTCGATCCTGAAGCCGTTGCTGGCCCGGGGCGAGCTGCAGACCATTGGTGCCACGACGCTGGATGACTACCGCAAGCACATCGAGAAGGATGCCGCGCTTGAGCGCCGCTTCCAGCCGATCCAGGTTCAGGAACCCTCCGTGGCCGACGCGATCGAGATCCTCAAGGGCCTGCGTGACCGGTACGAGGCGCACCACCGGGTCACCATCACCGACGGCGCGCTGGTCGCCGCGGCGAACCTTTCGGAACGTTACATCTCGGACCGCTTCCTGCCGGACAAGGCGATCGACCTGATCGATGAGGCCGGTGCCCGGCTGCGCATCCGCCGGATGAGCGCTCCCCCGGAGCTGAAGGCCATGGATGAGCGGATCGCCAAGCTGAAGATGGAGAAGGAGTCCGCGTTGGATGCGGAGGACTACGCGGGTGCCGCTTCGCTGCGCGACCAGGAGCAGAAGCTCGTCGCGCAGCGTCGAGAGAAGGAACGCCACTGGAAGACCGGCGGCATGGACGATATCTCCGAGGTGGATGAGGATCTGATCGCGGAGGTGCTGGCGAATGCCACCGGTATTCCGGTGTTCAAGCTGACCGAGGAGGAGTCCAGCCGTCTGCTTAGGATGGAAGACGAGCTGCACCAGCGCGTGGTGGGCCAGGATGAGGCGATTAGGTCGGTTTCGCGGGCCATCCGCCGTACCCGTGCAGGCCTGAAGGACCCGAAGCGTCCCGGCGGTTCGTTCATCTTCGCCGGCCCCACGGGCGTCGGCAAGACCGAACTCGCCAAGGCTCTGGCCGAATTCCTGTTCGGCGAGGACGACGCACTGATCACCCTGGACATGTCCGAGTACTCGGAGAAGCACACAGTGTCGCGGCTATTCGGTGCCCCTCCGGGCTACGTCGGTTACGACGAAGGCGGCCAGCTGACCGAGAAGGTCCGGCGTCGTCCGTTCTCCGTGGTCCTCTTCGACGAGGTGGAGAAGGCGCACACGGACCTGTTCAACTCACTCCTGCAGATCCTGGAAGACGGCCGCCTGACCGATAGCCATGGCCGGGTGGTGGACTTCAAGAACACGGTGATCATCATGACCACCAACCTGGGCACGCGGGACATCTCCAAGAGCGTCACCACCGGCTTCCAGTCGGGCACGGACACGCAGACCGGCTACAACCGGATGCGCGCCCGGGTCACGGAGGAGCTCAAGCAGCACTTCCGCCCCGAGTTCCTGAACCGTGTTGACGACGTCATCGTGTTCCCCCAGCTGACCCAGGAGGAGATCATCCAGATCGTGAACCTGATGATCGGCCGCCTGGAGCAGCGCCTGGCAGACAAGGACATGGGTATCGAGCTCACCACCGCAGCCAAGGTGCTCCTGGCAACCCGCGGGTATGACCCGGCCATGGGTGCCCGGCCGCTACGCCGCACCATCCAGCGCGAGATCGAGGACCAGCTCTCCGAAAAGATCCTCTTCGGAGAGCTCCACCCGGGCGACATCGTTGTGGTGGACGTGGATGGCGAGGGCGAGGACGCGCAGTTCACCTTCGCAGGAAACACGAAACCCCGGATCCCGGACGCACTGCCGGCCGCGAGCTAACCAGGAAAACCACGTCTGACTACCGTCGAGGCGGGCTGAAGTCCGGTGTCACGGCCCGGAGAATCACCGGTCGCCTGGCGGCCGGTATTGGCTGGCTTGCAACTCCCAAAATCTTCGGCACGATTGACCGGACCTGGGAACGCGCGTTTCCAGTTGGTGCGGGCCCGCATGGAACGGATTGACCGGGAGCTGCGGGCGTAGGCCCGGCGCCACCTCGGGGCCGCTACGTGACGGCGCTACTTGACGGCGTCGTCGAGCAGCTGCCGGAACTGGGCTTCGGTGTTCAGCGTGAGTTTTTCGCCGTTGAGGAAGAACGTCGGGGTGCCGGTGACGCCGAGGGTTTTGCCGTCCGCAATGTCCCGGCGGATCCGTTCCTTGGCGTCCTCGGCCGTAACGTCCTGATCGAACCGGGCCATGTCGAGGCCGAGCCCTTCGGCGTACGTCCGGAAGAGGGCGGCCTGGGAGTCCTGCTTTCCGCCCCACTCCGGCTGGGTCGCGAACAGCTTCGTCACCATGGCTTCGTAGTGCCCCTGGCGCGCGGCGGCTTCGACAGCGAGCGCTGCGGTGCCGGAGTTCAGGTGTCCGGGCAGGGGGAAGTAGCGGTGGGTGAACGTGATCCTGTCCCCGTACTCCTCCTTCAGCTCCGCCACCAAGGGCTCGGCGGCGCGGCAGGCCTCGCATTCGAAGTCCAGAAACTCGACCAGCTGGGCTTTTTCGGCCGGCGGGCTGGTGAGCCGGTGACTGTCTTCCCTCGCCACCTGGGAATCAGCGGACGCCGGCGGCGCGGGCGTGGCAGGTTTGTTTGCGGTAAACACGGCGAACCAGATCACACCCCCAGCCACAAGGACCGCCATGACAGTCCAGATAGCGACGCGGACGTTGCGCGCGACAGTAACGGCACTCATCGGCCAGTGTTCCCCCTCAGCTCAGAACCTAGTACCTCGATCATAGCCAGCGCGCCACCGCGCCGGAGTCTTTGACCTGCGGCTACTCCGATTCGCGCGACGCGTCGCCGAGGCGTGGCTCGAGTGACCCGGCCGTAGACACCAATGCCGGTCCGGGCATGATCCGCTTCGCACATCACGCCCGGACCGCCTGGGCTGAGCCGTCAGAGAACTTTGGAGAGGAACTCCTGGGTGCGGGCCTGCTGCGGGTTGGCGATGATGTCGCGCGGGTTGCCGCTTTCGACGACGACGCCGCCGTCCATGAACGTCAGGGTGTCTCCGACCTCGCGCGCGAAGCCGATCTCGTGGGTCACCACGATCATGGTCATGCCGGACTTGGCCAGGTCCTTCATCACGCTGAGCACTTCGCCCACGAGTTCCGGGTCCAGGGCCGAGGTCGGCTCGTCGAAGAGCATCAGTTCCGGTTCCATGGCCAGTGCACGGGCAATGGCCACGCGCTGCTGCTGGCCGCCCGAGAGCTGCGCGGGATAGTGGTTGGCGTGGTTGCCGAGACCGACACGGTCCAGTAGCTCCATCGCGCGTGATCTGGCCTTCACCTTGGATTGCCGCTTGACCTGGGTGGGCGCCTCGATGATGTTCTGCAGCGCCGTCCGGTGCGGGAAGAGGTTGAAGCGCTGGAAGACCATGCCGATCTCCCTGCGCTGGGCGGCGATCTCTTTGATGGTCAGGTCATGCAGGCGGCCGCGGGTCTCGCGGTAGCCGATCAGTTCTTCGCGGACGTGGATCCGGCCGGCGCTGATGGTTTCCAGCATGTTGATGCAGCGCAGCAACGTGGACTTCCCCGACCCGGACGGCCCGATCAGCACGGAGACCTCACCCTGCCGGACCGTCATGTCGATCCCGCGGAGCACATGGTGCTCTCCGAAGTACTTGTGGACCCCGTCAATCCGGACGAGGGTCTCCTTCGTCATGAGGTCGTTGGTGATGGTCACGGTAGCTCATCCTCTATTTTGGGTGCTTTGGCTGCGGCGGCCGCAGGGGTCGGCTTGACCGGGGCAGGGACGATGTTGTCCACGCCCTTTCCGAAGTGGCGCTCAACGTAGTACTGGCCCACCATCAGGATGCTGGTGATCACGAGGTACCAGAGGGCGGCCACGATCAGCAACGGAATCGGCAGATAGCTGCGGTTGGCGATGCCGTTGGTTGCGAATGTCAGGTCCAGGGTGAACGGCACCGCGAGCACCAGCGAGGTGGTCTTGAGCATCCCGATGGTCTCATTGCCGGTGGGTGGCACGATGACGCGCATGGCCTGGGGCAGAATGATCCGCCACATGATTTTGGACTTGCGCATCCCCAGGGCCTCGGCGGCTTCCATCTGGCCGGAGTCGACGGACTTCAGGCCGGCGCGGAAAATTTCGGCCAGATAGGCTGACTCGTTCAGCCCCAGTCCCAGGATTGCTGCCATGAAGGCGGTGATCACGTCCTGGGTGCTGAAGCTGAACAGTTCCGGTCCGAATGGAATCCCCAGGGCGATCTTGGGATAAAGAACGGAAATGAGGCCCCAGAACACCAGCTGGGTGTAGACCGGTGTGCCGCGGAAGAACCAGACCCAGGTCCAGCTCACGCCGCGGAACAGAGGATTGTCCGACTGGCGCATGAAGGCCAGGAGAATGGCCAGCATGATGGCGATCGCCATCGAGAGGACGGTCAGCAGCAACGTCCAGCCGATGCCCTGGATGACGAGCACGTCCATGAAATAGGTGCCGACGATGTCCCAGCGGAAATTGGTATTGGTGACCAAGCTCTGGCCCAGCAGCGCGGCGAACAGCAGGATGAGGAGGGCGCCAGCCCAGCGGCCGGGATGGCGGACCGGAACGGCGTCGATCAGTTCCGGTTTCCGGTGCGCGGCACCGGTCCTGCGGTCGCTGGTATCGGTGGGTGCGAGCGTGCTCAATTGCCTACCGCCGGGTTCACTTCAGACTTCGTGACCGCGCCCTTGGTGTTGCTCCAGGTGTCCAGGATTTTCCCGTAGGTCCCGTCGCTGATGAGTTTGTTCATGACGTTTTTCATGAGCTCGGACAGGGCGGCGTCGCTCTTGGCGACCGCGATACCTTGCGGCGCCGCAGCATAAACATCGCCCAGGGCCTCCAGCTTGCCGCCGGTCTGCGAGAGGGCATAGCCGATGATGGGGGAATCGGCGGCCATGGCGTCGATGCTGCCGTTCACCAGACGGGTGGTCACATCTGTCTGCGTTTTCAAAGTGACGACATTGACGCCCGGTTTTCCGGCATCCGTGCATGCCTTGGACCGGCCGGAGACGTCGGGGTCCTCTTGGGTGGTGCCGGTCTGCACCCCCACGGTTTTGCCGCAGATGTCATCGACGCTGAAATTCTTCGGGTTGCCCTTCTGGACGGCCCACAACGTGCCGGCATTGAAGTAGCTGACCATGTTGACGGCCTTCAGACGCTCCGCGTTGATTGTGAAGGAGGAGATTCCCAGATCGTACTTGGCACCGAGAGCGGGCAGGATTCCCGTGAATTCCGACGTCTGGACCCTGACCTTCAGGCCGAGGGTCGCACCGATGGCCTTGGCGAAATCCACGTTGTAGCCCACCGGCGTCTGGCCATCGGCGCCGCCCAGGGATTCGGCAGGTGCGTACGTTGTGTCGGCACCCACCGTGAGGGTGCCCTTGCTCCTGATGGCCTCAGGGACGCTCGCGGCGAGGGCATCGTCCCTGGCCACAGAGGCGGGATCAAAGCCAGTGGAACCCGGGGCAGCTCCCCCCGAGGTCTGTGATGCATTGGTGCAACCGGTCAGAGAAAGAAGGCCGATGGCGAGACTCGCCAGTGCCTTTGTCCTCTTGGACGGAGAAAACGACATTGTTTACCTCTTGGTTGGTGTGGCCCATGAATGGGATTGTTTTCTGACTGCCTGCACGCAGGTCGGCGTGCGGGCGCGCCTGTACTGGCGCTTGGTCGATCTCCCTGCCTGCTTCCCGGTCGGGATAGGTGAAAGATCAGACCAGGGGTAGGCGGGAACCGTTGACTTCGGCAGCGGACCTGCTGAACAGGGCGGCCGAAGCGGCTCCGAGATCCTTCACATGGGTGAATCCCGGGAATTTGCGGTCGGGCTGGGAAGCCTTCATCTTGTCGTCGACGAGGGCCTTGACCACGAACACGACGGCAGCTGACCGCTGCGGCTGCCGGTCGTTCGTGCTGCCGGATTGTGAGCTGCGGAAGCCGTCGGCCACCGCCAGCGTCCAGGCCTCGGAAGCGGCCTTGATCGCTGCGTAGGCGGCACCACTTGCTGAGGGATTGGCAGCTGCCTGGGCAGACACGATGGCCAGTCGTCCCGCCGGGGACTTTTCGAGGTCGTCGTAGAAGGCGCGGCTGGTGTTTCGCAGTGTCGTCAGGACGCTGGTGTGCAGAAAGTCCCAGTCGGAGTCCTCCTGCCCCGGTATGCCGTCGCCGCCGCGCCAGCCGCCCACCAGGTGGATCAGGCCATCGAGGGGTCCAAGGTCCCGGCGGACCGTGGATGCCAGTTCCCGGACGGCCGCGGGTTCTGCCAGGTTGCAGGTGTAGCCGGTGACGTTGGGCCAGGACTGTGCGAGGTTCTGCACTCGTTCAGTGTCCAGGTCCACGGCGGCGACGCGGAATCCGGCGCCGCTGAGGGCCGACACGACGGCGGTCCCGGCCTCGCTGGTGGAGCCGGCCACCATAACGGTCCTGGGTCCGTCGGGAGCCATCATGCCGCGTCCCTGCGGCTGTTGCCGCCGTTGGGCTGGCCGGTGATTCCGGCCGTCGATTCGATGACGTTTCTCATCTTTTTCTCCAGTGCTTCGTAGAACATTGAAAGTGGGAACTCGTCATCGAGCACCTGGTCGGTCAGGCCCCGAGGAGGGCCGTCAAGGGCCAGCGCCTCGGGCCCCTTGGCCCAGAGGGATGCGGGGTTCGGGGTGACTGTGGCGCTGATGAATTCATAAGCCGCAAGCCAGTGAGCGGTTTTCGGGCGGTCAATTGAACGCCAGTACAGCTCCTCGATCCGCTTCCCAAGTTCGATAACTACTTCGGGCGCTTCCGACCAGTCGATAGACAGTTTCGAGTCCGTCCAATGAAGCACCTTGTGCTGGTGCATCCAGGCGAAAAGGAGCTGGCCGCCAAGGCCGTCGTAATTACGGACCCGGTTTCCTGTCATCGCGAACCGGAAAATCCGGTCGAAGATGACGGCATACTGGACGAGTTTCGCGTGGTTTCGCGCCTCCGGCGGCGCGTTCTCATCCCTCTCGATACGGACGGATTCGCGGAATGCCGTCAGATCGCACCGCAGCTCTTCCAGGGTGTAGAGAAAGTACGGCATCCTCTGCTTGATCATGAACGGATCAAACGGCAGATCCCCGCGCATGTGCGTTCTGTCATGGATCAGATCCCACATCACGAAGGTTTCCATGGCCAGCTGAGGGTCTCCAAGCAGCCGCCGCGCTCCGTCGGGGAGAGTGAGGGACGTGATGTCGCTGGCTGCGGCCACCACCCTCCGGAACCGCTCAGCCTCGCGATCCGCGAAAATACCACCCCAGGTGAACTGCGGCGTTTCACGGACGGCTACGCTCTCAGGAAACAACACCGCCGAATTCGTGTCATAGCCGGGTGTGAAGTCGATGAAGCGGATGGGTACGAACAGCTGGTTCGAATACTCTGCACCTTCGAGTTCAGCGATGAACTCCGGCCACACTACTTCGAACAGCACGGCCTCCACGAAGCGGTTCGGGCTGCCGTTCTGCGTATACATAGGGAAAACCACCAGATGCGGCAGACCGTCGATTCGGTGCTGCTGTGGCTGGAATGCGAGCAGAGAATCCAGGAAGTCCGGGACCCCGAACGAGGAGGCGGCCCACCGCTCGAAGTCAACTTCGAGCCGGGCCAGATACTCCGCATCGTGCGGGAACGAAGGGGCCAAATCCCTGAGTGAAGCCGTGATCGTGGCGACCTCGTACAGGGCGCGGTCATGGTCCTCCGGATCAGGTATCGAGCCGTCCCTCACCTGGATCTGCTGCAGTTCTCCGGCGGCCCGTTTCAGCTCGGTCCAGGACGAGTTTGAGGCAAGCAGGGCCCCTGTTGAGGAGCGGGATACGTTTTGTGCTTTTGTTGCAGTCATTGCTACGGCGTCCTTCCTTCTCTGTGACCCGCGTAACACTAGTGAACAGAAAGACATCTTTATCTAAAAACAGGGGCACAGTAAGCAAGTCTTAGTCTAGATTCGGGAAATAGAGCTGGTGACCAAGAGTTTCCTGTGCCCCCGTTCGAGGTTGGCCTGGACGTCACCTCCCGGCGTTGTGTCTACAATAGGTGCAAAGGTACGCACGTATTGTTTCAATTGAGGGGTTGTCGTGATCGAAGTTCTGGCCGTCCGCGCCTACCGGAAGCTCTTCTCAGCCCAGATTGTGGCGCTGCTGGGGACCGGCTTGCTGACCGTGGCCCTCGGACTGCTGGCGTTCGACCTCGCAGGAGGGCAGGCCGGGGCCGTGCTTGGGACGGCCCTGACGATCAAGATGCTGGCCTACGTCTTCGTCGCGCCCGTCATGGCGGCACTGGTGGAAAAGCTGCCAAAAAAGCCGGTCCTGGTTGCCGCGGACCTGATCCGTGGAGGAATCGCCCTGATGCTGCCCGCGGTGGATCAGGCCTGGCAAATCTACGTGCTGGTCTTTGTCCTTCAGAGTGCTTCGGCTACGTTCACGCCGGCCTTCCAGTCCCTGATCCCGGTGGTGCTTTCCGATGAACGGCAGTACACGCGGGCCTTGTCACTCTCCCGTCTCGCGTATGACCTGGAATCCCTGGTCAGCCCGGCCCTGGCCGCAGGACTGCTGTCTGTACTTTCCTTCCACGAACTTTTCCTCGGCACCGTGGCAGGCTTTATGTTCTCCGCGGCCTTGGTGGTGACCACCAGACTGCCTGCAACACCGGCAGCCCGTCAGGAAGGATCACTCTGTCGGCGGACCACGCTCGGTGCACGGATCTTTGCGAAGACGCCGGAACTGCGCGGCCTCCTCGCTTTGAATCTGGCCGTTGCGGCCGCTACAGCCCTGGTGCTGGTCAACACGGTGGTATATGCCCGGGACCTGTTCGCAGGTTCCAACGCCGACGTCGCCATCGCCCTGGCCTGTTACGGCGCCGGCTCGATGGCTGTCGCGCTCAGCGCACCCAGGGCACTGGACCGAATAGCCGACCGTTCGTTGATGATGTCCGGAGCTGCGCTGATTGGCATTGGCCTCGCCGGCACGTTTGTCCTGCTGGCGACAGCCGGGCCGTGGCTCATGCTGCTGGGGCTCTGGGTTGCTCTGGGGGCCGGGACCTCGATGATCAGCACCCCTTCGGCCCGGCTGCTGCGCCGCTCCGCATCGGAAAGCACCCGGACCTACATCTTCACTGCCCAGTTCTCCCTCTCCCACGCGTGCTTCATCATCACTTACCCTGTAGCTGGCTGGATCGGCGCGTCCGCTGGCCAGCCCGCGGCCGCAGCAGTCCTGGCTGTGGTGTCTATGATCAGTACAGCAGCGGCCTTGAAATTCTGGCCGACTGCCTCCAGAACCGGCTCAGAACCGGCCATCAGGAAAGGGTGATCCGGTGCAAGAGGCCCAGGGCGTCAACACACCGAGCCTTCACCACCCCAGGCTCCCCGATGCCCGCCGGCTGGATGCCGCGACGGCCACGTTCCGGATGCTCTCCGATCCCACCCGCCTGCACGTTCTCTGGCTCCTGACCCAGGAACCGGCGGACGTCACCACCCTGGTGGAACGCACCGGAGCCTCCCGGACCTCAGTCAGCCAGCACCTGGCCAAACTCCGCTTCAGCGGCCTCGTCAGCACGCAAAAGGTCAGCCGCAGGGTGGTCTACAGCATCGCGGACGGCCACCTGGCCCGGCTTGTCCTGGAAGGCTTGAACCACGCCGACCACACCGTCACCGGGGAACCCAGCCACGGCTGACTGAAGTGTGGGCATCGGCACATTGCAAGATATACCCCATGGGGGTATTCTCGGGGTGTTGCCAGTGAAGTGGTTTGTCCAGGCCAGCGCCATTCCGGCCCTTACAGCCGTTCAACCCCAGCACCTCATCACGACCTCTCTTGCAAAGGACAGAACTGATATGCGTGCATCCGAGATTCGGACCGAACTGCCCATCGTTGCAGCTGAAAACGCAGGGTGCAGCTGCTGCTCCACCCCTTCGACGGAGCAGCCGTCACCCCAGGCAGAAGGGACGGACTACTCCGTCACCGGCCTGACGTGCGGGCACTGTGTCCAGACCGTTGAAAAGGCAGTCACCGCGCTCGACGGCGTGACGTCGGCCTCCGTCGGACTTGTCGCCGGAGGGACTTCACGCCTGAGCGTCTCCGGACCCCACACGGAGGCATCCGTCCGGTACGCCGTCACCGCCGCCGGGTACAGCCTCAGCGGCAGATAGTCCACCTCCAGCCCTGAGGACAGCTTTGCTGACGCCGTCAGGGAACACTTCCACACCGGAGGGCAATAATGGAAAATCACAACGAACACCACGGCGGGGAAGACCACGCCGGCCACCAGGCACCGCAGACCCTACCGGGCCAGGCTACGTCGGTGGCAAGCCCGCCCACAGATCACGCCGGACACGCCCACCAGCAGCATGGTGCTCACGACGATGACCATGCAGTCCACAACCACGGGCAGCACGCCGGGCACAGCACCGCCATGTTCAAGAACAGGTTCTGGCTCACCCTGGTCCTGTCCGTGCCGGTGGTCTACTTCAGCCCGATGGTGGGCCACCTGCTTGGCTACATGCCACCGGCATTCCCCGGCTCAACCTGGATCCCGGCTGTGCTGGGAACGGTGATTTTCCTCTACGGAGGACAGCCATTCCTCAAAGGCGGCGTCCAGGAGTTGAAGAACCGTCAGCCGGGGATGATGCTGCTGATCGCCATGGCCATCACCGTGGCCTTTGCCGCGTCCTGGGTCACCACCTTAGGCATCGGCGGGTTCGACCTGGACTTCTGGTGGGAACTGGCGCTGCTGGTCGCGATCATGCTGCTGGGCCACTGGATCGAAATGCGGGCCCTCGGTTCCGCGCAAGGGGCGCTGGACGCACTCGCGGCACTGCTCCCGGACGAAGCCGAACGTGTCACCGGCTCCGGCACGGAGACCCTGCCCGTGTCCGAACTTCGTGAAGGCGACATCGTCCTGGTCCGCTCCGGCGCCCGGATGCCAGCCGACGGCACCGTCGTCGAAGGCCAGGCCGAGTTCGACGAGTCCATGATCACCGGCGAATCCAAAACCGTTCCCCGCGCCCCCGGGGACTCCGTGGTGGCCGGTACCGTCGCGACAGACAACACCGTCCGGGTCCAGGTGACCGCCGTCGGGGAAAACACCGCGCTGGCCGGCATCCAACGCCTGGTGGCCGAGGCGCAGGCATCCTCGTCCAGGGCCCAGGCGCTGGCCGACCGTGCCGCGGCGTTCCTGTTCTACTTCGCGGCCGGCGCGGGCCTCATCACGTTCATCGTCTGGGCGCTGCTGGGCAGCGTCCCGGAGGCCGTCACCCGCACCGTCACTGTCCTGGTCATCGCGTGCCCGCACGCCCTGGGCCTGGCCATCCCACTGGTCATCGCGATCTCCACGGAACAGGCCGCGCGGGCGGGGGTGCTGATCAAGAACCGGATGGCCCTGGAACGCATGCGGACCATCGACGTCGTGCTCTTCGACAAAACCGGGACCCTGACCACCGGCGAACCGGACGTGAAGGACATCGCCGCCGTTGCGGTCGAAGATACTGACCGTCTGCTGGCCCTGGCCGCCGCCGTGGAGTCCGACAGTGAACACCCCGTGGCACGGGCCATCGTCCGTGCCGCCCGCCAGCGGAACCTGACCATCCCCGATGCCACCGGATTCTCCTCCCTCACCGGCCGCGGCGCACGTGCCACCGTAGAAGGACGTACCGTTCACGTCGGCGGGCCCGCGCTCCTGCGCGAGCTCGGCGCCGTCGAGCCTGAACCGCTGGCTCGCTCCACCCGGACCTGGATGAACCGCGGCGCCGCCGTGCTGCACGTGATCGACGGGAACAGTGTCCTGGGCGCCGTCAGCCTCGAAGATTCCGTCCGCCCTGAATCCCGCCAGGCCGTGGCGGCACTGCAGAACCGGGGCATCAAGGTGGCCATGATCACCGGTGACGCCCGCCAGGTGGCCCAGGCCGTCGCCGAAGAGCTGAACATTGACGAGGTTTTCGCCGAAGTCCTTCCGGCGGACAAGGACAAGAAGGTCGCCGAGCTCCAGGGCCGCGGGCTGAAAGTGGCGATGGTGGGCGACGGCGTCAACGACTCCCCGGCGCTGGCCAGGGCTGAAGTCGGCATCGCGATCGGCGCCGGCACGGACGTGGCGATGGAATCAGCGGGTGTGGTCCTGGCCGGCAATGACCCCCGCGCGGTGCTGTCCATGGTGGACCTGTCGCGGGCCAGCTACCGGAAGATGTGGCAGAACCTGATCTGGGCCACCGGCTATAACGTCCTGTCCGTCCCGTTGGCCGCGGGCGTGCTGGCCTTCGCCGGCGTGGTGCTGTCCCCCGCGGCCGGCGCCGTGCTGATGTCAGTGTCCACCATCGTGGTGGCGTTGAACGCCCAGCTGCTGCGCCGCGTGAAACTCAATCCCGCACAGGTACGTTGAACCAGCGAACCACCCGGCAAAGGTCAACCCGGTACGGTTAAACCAAAAGGCCCGCCCACACGAGCAGGAGGAACGCCATGGCAGCAACAGCACCCGGCCCCTTCATGGCGCTCCTCCGGCGTGCAGGGCTGCTGACCGGGCTGCTCGCTGTCATCGCCGGGATTTTCGGGATGCACATTATGTCCGGCGCCCACACCATGCCCACGGCGGCCTCTGCCGGCACGGACATGACCCTGACGCAGATCCAAGGCTCCCATGCTGTACATGGGGGCCACCCGGTAGCCCAGTCCTCCACTGCCGACGCTCTGGTGGCACCGCTGGATCCGGCGGCACCGGTGTCCGGGACGGCGTCTCCCGGCAGCTGCCCGGCGCTGGCCGCGGGGGACGCTGCCTGCGTCCTGTCCCCGGCGAACACTTCCCTCTCGGCGCCGCTGCCCGGCACCACGCCGTTCCCGGCCTTCAACGTCACCGGTGCCGCCGTGGCCACTACCACCTATGCCTATCTGCCGGGAAGTCCTTCCCCTGGCGACCTCTGCATCAGCCGGACGTAAAACTGCCCTGCGCCGCGTCCTGTCCGGCGCACCCTGCGCAGCCACTGACGCTGCCCAGCCACCCCGCATACGCCGGGGCCGGCCACCCGGCCCCACCACCGCACGCATCCGCAACGGCGCCTGACGCCGCTGATACTTCGAAGGACCCTGATTTTGATGAAAAAGACCCTGACCATTTCCGCCCTCACCATCGCTGCGGCGATTGCCCTGGCCAGCTGCTCCACCGGTTCCGCCGGTTCCGACGGAGGCAGCGTGCCGGGCATGAACCACGGCAGCTCCGGAATGTCCTCCAGCTCTGTCCCGGCAGCTGCCGACTTCAACGCAGCCGACGCCGTGTTCGCCCAGATGATGATCCCGCACCACGCCCAGGCCGTGGAAATGTCGGACCTGATGCTGAAGAAGGAAGGCATCCCGGCGACGGTGTCCGACCTGGCCACCAGAATCAAAGCCGCCCAGGGGCCCGAAATCGAGAAAATGACGAGCTGGCTTAAGAGCTGGAACCAGCCCACGGAAGTGCCGTCTGCGATGGCTGGCGGACACAGCATGTCCGGCATGATGGGCGACGAGGACATGACCGCCCTCGGTGCAGCCCAGGGCACCGAGGCAGCCAGGCTGTTCCTGACCCAGATGATCGCCCACCACGAGGGAGCCGTCGTGATGGCCAAGACCGAGGGCACCGACGGGAAGAACCCCGAGGCGGTCCAGCTGGCCAACGACATCGTGACCGCCCAGGAAACCGAAATCCAGGAAATGAAGGACCTGCTGGCCACCCTGTAGCCAGCAACCCCCAGGCACCGGCCCGGCCACGGGCCGGTGCCTGACCACCCATACTTTTCGTTCCGCCACCTGGAGAATCCCATGCCCGCGCGCACATTCAACCGTTACCGTCCCGCTTCGGCCGCCGCCGCGGCGACCGCATTTCTGCTCACTGTTGCCGCCTGCACGCCCGCTTCGTCTCCCACGACGGATGCCGGTTCCACCGGCGCGTCCTCATCAGGGGCAGGATCGCCCCTGCCCAGCAGCCACATACACGGCCTCACCGTGAACCGCGAAACGGACCAGGTTCTCCTGGCCACCCACGATGGTCTCTACGACGTCACCGCACATCCCGCCACCAAAATCGGCAGCACCAACGACCTGATGGGATTCACTGCGGGCCCTGACCAGGGCGTGTTTTACGCCTCGGGCCATCCCGGGCCAGGCTCAGAACTGCCTAACCCAATGGGCCTGATCAAATCCACCGACGGCGGCAAGACCTGGGAGCAGCTTTCCCGCCAGGGTGAATCCGACTTCCACGCACTCACCTCGACCAAGTCCGGCATCGTGGCCTTCGACGGGACCCTGCGCACCAGCCCTGACGGGAAGACCTGGTCTGTTCAGGCCGCCGGGTTCAGCCCGGCGGCCTTGGCCGCGGACCCAAACAGCGACACCGTCCTTGCGACCACCCGCGACGGGCTCCAGCGCTCCACCGACGGCGGCAAGACCTGGTCACTGATCCCGGCCGCACCGGTGATCCAGTTCGTGACCTTCGCCAGCCCCACCGAAGCGGTCGGCGTGGAACCGGACGGTTCCGTCCATTATTCGGCCGACGGCGGGGCCACCTGGTCCCGGACAGGACGGATCAAAGGGGCGGTGCAAGCGATAGCGGCGGTGGAGGGTTCGGGCGCGAACCCTTGGGTCTGGGCCGCCACCTCTGCCGGACTGGTCGTATCCACGGACGGCGGAGCCACCTTCCGCGCCTCGGACGTCGTCTGACCCGGTCACGGGAAGGCAGCAGGAAGGGCCGGCCCGCACTCCGCGGACCGGCCCTTCCTGTTGCCGTTCATTGCCATCTTCAAGCCGAGCACGGCACTGGGGTAAGCCTTGCTGGGGCCCGAAGAGCGGGGAAATGCGCGTTCAGTGCAGGACGCCGCAGACAGCGGGGTCAGTGGCCTCTGCCGGGAGGCTCGGGTTAAGCTCACTGGCACCTTCAGGGTCGCTGAAGTTGTAGGTTCCGTTGCCGTCGTAGTCCTGCCCGTGAATCACCAGCACTCCCTCGCCGTCGCGGACGGAGTCGGCGATCTGCTTGGCGGTACCGAGCCCGCCGGCTCCGGGGTAGCCGGTCCCGGCCACATCCGTGAATTCGATGTTGTCCCGGCTGTAGTCATAGCTGCCGTCATGGGAGACGGGGAACCGGGAAACGTCCAGGAAACTGGCGGGGGTGGTGTCGCCGGTGGTGTTGAGCGAGACCACAACAGGGCCGTAGGCCGGAACACCCTCGATAGTATTCAGCCGTCCGTCACTGTTGCTGTCCAGCGCCAGCGTGGGGCATTCGTTCAGGGCCTGCTCGCCGTAATGGATGTGCTGGGCGTGCGGGGCATTGGGCGTCAACCCGGTGGCGTGGACCTCGATGTGCTGGATCTTCTGGTTACGGACAACAGCGGTGGCTGTGCCCGAAGCCCCGGAGCCATTAAGCTCCGTGAGGTTGGCTCTCAGCGTGACTGTCTTCTCCTCGGACTTTGGGCTCTGAGCCATCACCGGTATGGCACCCAGCGACGCAGCCGCCAGCAGTGCCACACCGGCACCACCCAAAACCAACTTTGTATTCCGTTTCACGATTCACTCCTTGGTCAGCGCCCACGGGGAATCCCGGTGGTCAAGTGTGATTCGAACCACCATGCCTTCACGGATGGGTCGTCACCCGAAAAAGCACGACGGCGGCATCCGGTGCTCGGCGGCGGCGGCACCAGCACGTGTTAAGTTGAAAGGTACGACGGGCCGCACCGGGTCCGGCGCATCGGCTGGAAAGAGAAGTTCCGTGGAATCCCCCGCATCTGCCCCCGCACCCGTGAGGATCCTGACGGTCTGCACCGGCAACATCTGCCGTTCTCCCGTGGCCGAACGGCTGTTGCAGGCCGGGCTGGAGCAGGTGATGCCGGGCGGATTCGAGGTCACCAGCGCCGGAACACGGGCCATGGTGGGCGACCCCATGCAGCCGCTGTCCGGCGACATCGTGCGCACCTTCGGCGGGAACCCGGACGGTTTCGTCTCGCGGCAGCTGACCGGCAAGATCCTGCGCGGCGTGGACCTGGTCCTCACCATGACCTCGGGCCACCGCGGCGAAGTGCTCCAGCTGGACGCCTCCCTGCTCAAGCGCACCTTCACCATCCGCGAGTTTGCCCGCATGCTCGACGTCCTGGACGAGCGTGCGGACAGTGCCGCAACCGTTCCGGTAACGGCCGACGGCGGCAGTCCCCTCAGTGCCAACACCGCCTTCTGGCGGGGGCTGCCCGCGCGCGCCGCGTCCGTCCGGCACCTGTCACTGCCCGCGGATTCTTCCGAAAACGACATCATCGACCCCTACCGGCGCAGCCCCGAGATCTACCACCAGATGGAGGACGAACTGGCCCCGGCCATCGTTTCCATTCTGCGGCACGCGCGCCTGAACACTCCCGCCTAAACGCTCCCGGGCAAGCCGGCGTTAGCGAGGGGCAGGCGCGGCCTCGGGAGTAACTTCACGCACTTCCACGAACGTGCCGTCTGCCTTCAGCCCCAAGGCAAGATGAGCCCGGCGCACCAAATGCCGGTGAAGAAAGCCGTTCCCGGCGTAGAGCACGAAGGATATGGCGCCGATCAGCAATGCCGTGTCGCTTGCCGCGCGGTACCAGTAGTAGCCCGGGTGGCCAAACGCAATGTCCCCTGCAACCAGGGGGAAGAGCACACCTGCCAGAAACAGCAGGCTGGCCAGGAATGGGATGAAGAGCAGCCCCTGGACCGTATTCAGCCGCTTGCCCATTCGTTTGTAACGCTCGTACTGCTTCTCCCAGGCCGCCCGGCTGGTGACAAGCAGAATCGGCTTCGTATTTTCCATCAGATCCCCCACAGATATCCCATTCCTGACCAAGAGCCTAGTCCGCCCCGCACTGCGGGGCTTCCCACTGAACCCGGCGAGCCGCCGTCGTACGTTACGGCTCGGAAACGACACGCTCCGCGTTGTAGCCGGAACCGGGTCCGAGGGCGGACACTAAGTCATGGCGAGCACCCCAAGCGGTCCTGATCCGATCGGCCCGGCCCCTTCCGGCCCCGAGCCTGCTGCGCCTGCCGCGCTGAAACGGCGCCGCTTGATCGCGGTGGTGCTGTCGCTGGTGCTGGTGGCCGTCGTCGCCGTGTCCGCCCTGCTGTTCACCAAGCCTGCCGCGGAAGTTGCGGCCCCGGTGCCCACCATCACTGACACCGCCACCCCCACTCCGTCGGAGACGACACCGCCACCGCCCCCGGCACCGGCCCCTCCCCCGCCGCCCGAACCCATCGCGGAACTCCCCGCCGCGCCCATGAACATCCTGGTGATCGGCAGTGACAGCCGCGCGAACGCCCGGGAGCAAGCAGCCCACACCGCGGCCACGGGCGAATCGCAGGACCACCGCGCCGACACGCTCATGCTGGTCCACATCCCGGCCGACCGCCGCAGTGTGCACGTGGTCTCCCTCATGCGGGACCTGTACGTAAGCATCCCCGACTACGGCTTCTCCAAGATCAACGACAGCTTGCAGGTGGGCGGCATCCCGCTGGCCACGCGGACGGTGGAGTCCCTGATGGGGACCCACATCGACCACACCCTCATGCTGGACTTCCACGGTTTCAAGACGCTCACCGACGGGCTGGGCGGAATTGACGTGAACGTCACCCTGCCGTTCCAGTCCACTCACGAAACGCAGCACGTCTTCACACCGGGGGTGAACCACCTCGACGGCCAGGCGGCACTGGAATTCGTCCGCGAGCGCTACGCCTTCGTCGACGGCGACTTCCAGCGGGTCAGGAACCAGCAGACGTTCCTCCGCGCCATCCTCGCCCGGCTCACCAGCGACGGCGCCCTGCACGACGTGACTGCGGTGCGGGCCCTGGTGAATTTCGCATCCGGCTACCTCACGGTGGACCAGGGCTTTGATCCTGTGGGCGTCGCGATCCTGGCCTACGGCATGCGCGGCATCGACCCCAACGCCGTTGTTTCGCTCACGCTGCCGACAGCCGGTGTGGGCACGGCACCAGGAGGGGCGTCGGTGGTGTTCCCGGACTATGGCGGGATCGCCCAGGTGGCGGCTGCCATGCGCGAAGGCCGGCTGCCCGAGTACGCGGGCGGGTAGTACGCCGGGCAACACGGTCCGGGTACTAGCGGGCACCAAGTGAAACGGCCCCCGGCTGTGCCAGGGGCCGTTTCATTGGTGACTTAACTCCGGGTGGGGTCCGGGCGCAACGGTGCCGGCCCCGGATCCGGGACGGGCAGCGGGCCTGGCGGTTCCGGCGTCGGGATGGGGCTGGGCCTGTCCGGTCCCGGGTGGCCGGGATGGGTGGGCTCCGGATTGAAGGGGTCCGGCCCTGGTTCCGGCGGGAACGGCTCTGGTTCGTGCACTGGCGGGATGGTCATGAAACTTCCCCTCTCACGCTTGGCGGGTGCGCCTTTGCGTGATCAGGATACGCCCGCGCGCCCACCAACGCTCTCTAACTTCCTGCAGAAATTTCCCGAACGCTCTCTCAATCCCTGCAGTGAGTGCGTTCTTGTTTGGCCTGCTTCTAGGCCGGACGGCGCAGTCGGACCGGGCGGGAAACCGGCGCCTTGGCTGCTTCGCCGGCTTCCCGCATCAGCGGGACGGCGAAGGTCACCACCAGGCGCGCGTTGGCGTCGTCCGTGGACCTGATGGTCAGGCTTCTGGTGCCGGGCGGCACGGACGGGGTGAAGACCTGCAGGTTCCGCGAGCCCACACTGGCCGAATCTCGCAGTGTGTAGAGCGTGCCCCAATGGTCTTCGATGGCAATTTCCGGGATGGCCCTCCCGGCAGCGGATTCCACGTGGATGTTGACCACCAGGCACGTGCTCCAGACTTCGACGGAGAGCACCGTGAACTCAGCGCCCCGTGTCAGGTGCAAGCCGTACGTGGGTGGCAGGAGCACCTTCCGGAGGATGCCTTTCGGAATTAGGTTTCGCATCATCGCCCCCAAAAATTACTAAGAGTGCTTTCAATTAGCCCGCGATTATGACGCCCTGTCAAGGTCCCGCTCAGCCTTCTGTGGCAAGCCACAACAGCATTGCCAGGGGCGCAAAAAGTGGTCCCCGGCGAGGCCGGGGACCACCGTATCGGAAGGGTCGCCCGCAGACTGCCGATGCGCTGGCTGGCGCTGTGGCGTGCCGAAACGGCTAACCGCCCTATGAGGCAGATGAAAAAGAACGCGTCCGGATCCTCCCGGTAATGCCGTTCTAGCACCCGGCGGAGGACGGTTCAAGGGGTTCCGGCCGGTAACTTAGCGGCCCGTCCGGCCCGGCTGCTCCGTTGATCTATCACCTACAGTCGCTTTGCCCCGGTTTAGGGCCCATAAGTGATAGATCAACAGGGCAGGAGGGCGCTACCCCGGTAGCGAACGGCGGCCATTTTGTCCGCCCGGCTCTATATATTGAAGGCATGACCCAGACTCCGCTGCAGGATTCCGCCACTTCGTCCACCGCTTCCTCCCCCACGCCCCCAGTGGCCAAGAAGGTGCCGCACGAGCGGACGCACCATGGCGACACTTTCGTGGACAACTACGAGTGGCTGCGCGAGAAGGAATCCGCCGAGGTGGTCGAGCACCTAAAGGCCGAGAACGCCTACCAGGAGGAGGTCACCGCCCACCAGGAGCCGCTGCGCGAGGCCATCTTCCAGGAAATCAAAGGCCGCACGCAGGAGACAGACCTGTCTGTCCCAAACCGCAAGGACGGCTGGTGGTACTTCAGCCGCTCGGTAGAGGGCAAGGAGTACGGCATCCAGTGCCGCGTCCGTGCCCAGGACTCCGGCAACCCCGTGGCCGACTGGACTCCCCCCGCAGTGGAGGCCGGCGTCGACATTCCCGGCGAGGAAGTGCTGCTGGACGGCAACATCGAGGCCGAAGGCAAGCCGTTCTTCTCGGTGGGCGGTTCGGCCGTCACGGTGGACGGAAACCTTTACGCCTACGCCGTGGACAACGCCGGCGACGAACGTTTTACCCTCCGCATCAAGGACCTCCGCACGGGTGAACTCCTGCCGGACGTCATTGAGAACATCTTCTACGGCGTCAGCTTCTCCCCCGACGGCACGCGCATTTTCTACACTGTGGTGGACGATTCGTGGCGCCCATACCAGGTCAAGTCCCACGTCCTGGGCACACCGGTCACCGACGATGAGGTGATTTACCAGGAGGACGACGTCGCCATGTGGCTGGGCTTTGAGCTCTCCTCTGACAGGCGCCACCTCGTGCTAGGCATCGGCTGCTCCGAGTACAGCGAGACCCGCCTGCTGCGTTTCGATGACCCGACGGCGGCCCTCACCACCGTGATTTCGCGGGACGAGCGCGTCCTCTACGAGGCCGAGCCGTTCCTGCTCACCGGTCCTGACGGCGAAAAATCAGAACGCATTCTGCTCACCCACAACCGCGGTGCCATCAACTCCATGGTCTCCCTGGTGGACCCCGCCGAGCTCGCCAAGCCGTTGGCCGAGCAGCACTGGAGTACCGTCGTCGAGCATTCCGACGACGTCCGCGTCAACGGTGCCGGCGTCACCTCGACGCACCTGATTGTGTCCATCCGCAAGGACACCATCGAGCGCGTCCAGGTGATGGGGCTGGCCGCCCTCGGTACGCCCGCGCAGGAAGCTCCGGTGGAGCCCGCGTTCGACGAGGAGCTGTACACGGCCGGCGTCGGCGGTTCGGACTACGAGGCCCCGGTCATCCGACTGGGCTACACGTCCTACTTCACGCCGTCGCGCGTCTACGATTTTGCGCTGCCCACCCCGGCGCAGCCCGCCGGCGAACTGCTGCTCCGCAAGGAAAGCCCGGTGCTGGGCGGCTACGACGGCAGCGATTACGTGGCCACCCGCGAATGGGCCGATGCCTCGGACGGCACGCGGGTCCCCCTTTCTGTTCTGCGGCACAAGGACGTGAAACAGGATTCGACGGCGGCGGGCCTGGTCTACGGGTACGGCTCCTACGAGCTGAGCATGGATCCGGGTTTCGGCATCGCGCGGCTGTCGCTGTTGGACCGCGGTGTGGTGTTTGTGATCGCGCACATCCGCGGCGGCGGCGAGCTGGGCCGGCACTGGTATGAGGACGGCAAGAAACTCACCAAGAAGAACACCTTCACCGACTTTGTGGACGCCACCGACTGGCTCGCCAACTCCGGCTGGGTGGATCCGTCCCGGATTGCGGCGCTGGGCGGCTCTGCGGGCGGTCTGCTGATGGGTGCCGTGGCCAACCTGGCACCGGAAAAGTACGCCGCGGTGGTGGCGCAGGTGCCGTTTGTGGACGCCCTCACCACCATCCTGGACCCGGAGCTTCCGCTGTCCGCCCTGGAATGGGAGGAGTGGGGCAACCCCATCACGGATCCCGACGTGTACGCCTACATGAAGTCCTATTCGCCGTACGAGAACGTGCATTCCGTTGCGTACCCCAAGGTGGCCGCGGTGACGTCCTTCAACGACACCCGCGTCCTGTACGTGGAGCCGGCCAAGTGGGTCCAGGAGCTGCGGAACAAGACCACGTCCGCGGAGCCTGTGGTGATGAAAATCGAAATGGACGGCGGCCACGGCGGCGCGTCCGGGCGCTATGTCCAGTGGCGCGAGCGGGCGTGGGACTATGCGTTCATCGCCGATTCCCTCGGCGCCAAGGACCTGTTGCCGGGGGCCGGCCTCAAGTAACCCCATCGGTTGCTCCGTAACCGCCGTTTTCACCTCTAAAAGGGCCGTGGGCCCACGCCGGCCGGGTTCCCTGGCCGAGCTTGCGAGGCTAGGGGGCCGGTGGGGAGCAATCGATCGGATCTCGCGGCTCAGCCGTCATCCCTGCCGTATTCGGGGTGCTCAGTGAGCAACTCGGCGAGGGTCTCGAGATTGGCGCGGACAGTCCGGGCCTGGGCTTGTTCCACGAACCGGTCGGCCAGCTTGCCGAACACCCCGCCCAGGCCAGATGCCGCATCGATCCGGAAGTTCAGGCGGGTCCCGTCACCTTCAGGTTCCAGGACATTGGTTACAGTGAATTCCAGCTTTCCTTCCACCGAGCGGGATACAAAGCGGGTTGGAGGCTGGAATTCGATGACCTCCGTTGTCCAGTCGAATTTCCTGCCCACCACCTTGCTGGCGCCCTTGACCCGGGTGCCGACTGCAACAGGCTCGGTCCCGACCGTTTCGGCATGGACCGCCGAGGAGTCCCAGACTGGAATGTTTTCGCCCTTTGACAGGAAATTGAAGACTTCCTGTGGCGGGCGGGCAATGTAGACGTTTTCTTCTACGGTGGGCATCGGATTCTCCTTGGACACGCCTGTTGCCAGCGCGGCATGGCCGGCAGCTAAGCACAGGAAAAGTCTGTGCCCGGCGCTTGAGGCCGTCAATGGCCATTCGTTTCACCTACGGGCGCCGCGCCCGCCATTCGTCCTCGAGGATCCCGTAGAACACCTCGGTGGCCCACTGGCCTTTGTAGTGCCACTTGTCCACCAGCCGGGCTTCCAACCGCATGCCCAGCCGTTCGCACAAGGCGGCGGAGGCGGTGTTCAGGGCGTCGAGCTTTGCCTCGATCCGGTGCATCCCCAGCTCCTCGAACCCCAGCTTCAGCACCGCATCCGCGGCCTCTGCCCCGTAGCCCTTGCCCCGCGAGGCCGGCGCCAGGGTCCATCCGACTTCGCCCTGCCCGCGACCCGGAAGCCACTTCAGCACCACTTCGCCCAGCAGCCCCGGCGATCCCTTCGCCTCGATGGCCAGGCACACCCAGTCGTTCTCCTTTTCGAAGACGAAGTTGGCGTACTTGCCCACGGACTCCATGCACTTGGTGTAGCTTTTGGCCTCCCCCGGCAGGAAGCGGGCCGTTTCGGGCAGCGAATGGTAGGCGTGGAAGGCGTCCAGGTCCGCAGCATCGAACCGGCGCAGGATCAGCCGCTCGGTGCTGATGGGCAAAGTGATCTCAGGCATGGACTGAGGCTATGCCATGTTCCCGGAGTTCACGACGGCGGCAGTCGCCTCTGCGATGGCGCGCTCCTCGTCGGTGGGCACCACCAATACGGGAATGACGGACGCTGCCGAGGAAATCACCCGCGGTTCCTTGGACCGCTGACTGTTCAGGCCGGCGTCGAGCTCTATGCCCAGCGCATGCAGCCTGTCAGTCACGAGGGTGCGGAACTGGTGCGAGTTTTCGCCGATCCCCGCCGTGAACACGAGTGCCTTGGCACCCCCGACGGCCACGTGGTAGCCGCCGATGTACTTGGCCAGCCGGTAGGACGTGACCGCGAGCGCCATCGAAGCCTTGGCGTCGCCGGCCTCTGACGCCTCCACCACCGAGCGCATGTCGTTGTTCCCGGCGAGCCCCTTCAGCCCCGATTCGCGGTTGAGCATGGCGTCGATGTCCTCCGGCGTCCACCCGTTCCGGCCGAGGAATACCAGGATGGAGGGATCGAGGTCGCCCGAGCGGGTGCCCATCACCAGGCCCTCCAGCGGGGTGAAGCCCATGGACGTGTCCACCGAATGACCGCGGCGGATGGCCGTGACGGAGGCGCCGTTCCCCAGGTGGGCGATCACGCCGTCGAACTCGTCCACGGGCAGATCCAGCAGCGCTGCGGCCCGGTGCGTGACGTACTCGTGCGAGGTGCCGTGGAAGCCATAGCGGCGGATGCCGTGGTTCGTGTAGAGCTCGTCCGGGACGGCGTAGCGCCAGGCGTGCTCGGGCAGGGTGCGGTGGAAAGCGGTGTCGAACACGGCCACCTGCGGCAGGTCCGGCCACTTCTTGCTGATGGCGCGGATGCCCAGGACATTGGCGGGGTTGTGCAGCGGCGCCAGCGGATTGAGGCGCTCGATGGCGCGGGTGATCTCGTTGTCGATCAGCACCGGCTCGGCGAAACGTTCGCCGCCGTGCACCACGCGGTGGCCCACCGCAGCCAGCTCAAGGTCGCCGAGCTCGGCATGGATCGCGGCATCTACCAGTTCCAGCGCCTCCGCATGGTCCCGGGGGCCCTCGATTTCGCCGTCGCCATCACCGCCGTTGCCCATGCCGATCTTCTCGATCAGCCCCTCGGTCAGCACAATGCCGGCGGCCACGTCACGGACCTGGTACTTGAGCGAGGACGAACCGGAGTTGATGACGAGCACAAGCATGGGGGCCTCCTGAAGCCTTGGTACCGCGGGCACAGCTGACGAGGAGTGATGCCGGAGCCTGGCGCAGCGCTCCCCTGGGTCCCACTCTATAAGTTGCAGCGTCAGCCGCCGGCGATGTCCCGCAGGGTCTGCAGGTGCCCGTCCCAGGCCTTCCGCCCTGCAGCGGTCACGCTCGCCGAGGTCCGCGGCATCTTCCCCGCGAATCCCTTCTTGATCTTCACGTACCCGGCCTTCTCCAGGACGGTGAGCTGCTTGCTGAGCACGGAATCGCTGACCTGGATGGCGTCCCGCAGGTCCTTGAAGTCCATCGACTCCGCGCCTGCCAGCGCCGCCATGATGGAGAAACGGACCGGCTGGTGGATAAGGTCGTCGAGCCGGTGGCGGGGATGCTCCGCTGCGGTGCTCATGCGCGCAGCTCGCGGAAGGCGGCGGCCAGGCCAACTCCGGCAAGTACGACGGCGGCGCTCACGTAGAACCAGATGTTCCCGTCGCGGAAGAGGCTGGCTCCCACCACCAGCGCGACGCTGTACAGAAAGAAGTAGGCAATCAGTGACGTCAGGAACCGCCTGGTGTACCCGGCTTTGGTGGACGTCTGGAACATCGGCCAGATGCAGGCCGTTGCCGCTCCCCAGATGCCGACGGCGGTCGCCAGCAGCGGGGCGCCGTACCCGGTGTGGGACACGATCTGCATGCCGATCATCAGCATCGATCCCAGGATGGCCAGGCTGGTGAAGACCATGGCAACCGGCCACGACGCTGCGTTGATGGAGGTGGCGCCGATCGACTGGGCCTTCGCCAGGAGCTCCTGTGCCTGGGCGGGAGTGGGACTTTCCGTTGTTTCGTCCATGGTGTTGCCTTTCGCCGGTGCTGGTATTGAACTCATCTTAGGAAAGTACTTTCCATTGCGTCAAGTACTTGCCGCCATGGAGAACCGGACCTCGGGGCCCTTGAGCTTGGCGACTTGTTTTTGCGAATGATTCTCATTAGAGTGATCGGCATGCATATCACTGTGATCAGCTCCCTGGACGCCCTGTGCCGCCAGCAAGCCTGCCAAGACGCGGCCGCGGCCAATCCCGGCGCCGTGGTGGTCCTGCACGACCTGTTGGAGAACGGCGTGGTCATCCGCCGGATCTCCAGCCAGTCCGGGCTTGTGGAGCGCGCCGAGACGCAGCTGGAACACGGCTGCCTGAGCTGCACCGTGCGGCTGGACCTCGTGCCCACCATCGAGCGGCTGCTGGAACGCGGGGAGACCCAGGCCATCATCGGGCTCCCTCCGGCCGTGTCCGCGGAGGCAGCGATCGGCGCCCTGCGGCGTGGCCTTTCCCGCCCGGTGACGATTGATTCCGCTGTCCTTGCCTGCGCCCCTGACACGCTGGAGGACCACATTTGGGACCACCACACCCTGTTTGAGTCCGGGTTCACGCCGGTCCCGGAGGACCAGCGAACTGCGGGTGAATTCCTTATCGGCGAGCTGTCGTTCAATGACACCGTCCTGCTGGCGGAGGTGGACCTGTTTCCGGCCGACCCCGCCCTGCGTGTTCGCGGCGTGCAACTGGTCAGGGAACTGGCCCCTCACGCTGACGTGGCGGAAAACGCCCGCCTCATCCGCCCAGGCCGCCACAACTACCACGACGCCCTGAGCCGGACGGTCCCCGGTTCGGTGCGGATCCCGGCGTCGTCCTCAACGTCACCGTTCACTACCGTCACCCACCGGGCCCAACGGCCGCTGCACCCTGAGCGGTTCCGGCACGCCCTGGCGTCCCTCGCGGAAGGGTGCTGCTGGTTGCGGGGACGCCTGTGGATCGCCGCCGCACCGCAGTGCCGGATCGCCATCCAGGGCATCGGCCCGCGTGTCTGGCTCGAAAATACCGGACCGTGGCTGGCAGACCAGGACACCGGTGCGGCGCCCGATCCCCTCAACCATGTGGACGCGCACCTGGACTGGCATCCGGAACACGGGGACCGCGGAAGCGTGCTGGCCGCGACCGGAGAAGGCATGGACCCGGCGGAAATTGCGCAGCTGCTCTCCGCCTGCGAACTCACCGACGCGGAAATGGAGGCCGGGTTCGCCGGTCTGACCGACCCGTTCCAGCTCGACCCCGCCCCGTCCTGAACGGCCCCGGCTTCACACTGCACCTACCCGCAACCGTCAACACCGCTACTAATTACAAGGAGCAAGCCCATGAAAGTCAGAAATTCCCTCCGCGCCCTGAAGAAGGTTCCCGGCGCCCAGATCGTCCGACGCCGGGGCCGCACCTTCGTCATCAACAAGAAGAACCCGCGGATGAAGGCCCGTCAGGGCTGAGGCTGCGGACCGGCTCACCCCGCGCCTGCCGTTGCGTCAGCCGCGGCAGGCGCCTAGAGTCGGCGGACACGTTGCACTACGCAGAGAGGGACTTTCATGCCGAACGACACCACTCAGCCCGACAACACCGAGCCCGGGACAGCAGGCTCCGGCACCAAGGACCCTACCGGCGTCGAGGGTGCCAACCCGGCCCTGGACGATACCGGAAGCCCCAAAGCCGAAGAGGTGGGCGAGGCCGCTGAGCCGCCCGAAGATCTGCAAAACCTGGACCTCACGCCCGAAGGACTCTCCGACGAGCCCGCCAAGGAAGAAGACCCAGACAGCCTGGCCAAGCCGGAAAACAGCTAAGACAGCGAGCTGATGTCGGCGACGGCGGCACCCAACCCGGGGGCCGCCGTCGGACGTTAACTCTGAGGCGCGGGCACCTGCGCCTGGATGGCGGTGATGGCCACCGTGTTCACGATGTCCTCCACGGTGCAGCCGCGCGAGAGGTCGTTGACGGGCTTGCGCAGGCCCTGCAGGACGGGCCCGACGGCGACCGCCCCGGAGCTCTGCTGCACCGCCTTGTACGTGTTGTTGCCGGTGTTCAGGTCGGGGAAGATGAACACCGTCGCCTGCCCTGCAACCGACGAGCCGGGCATTTTGGACTCCGCGATGGAAGCGTCCACGGCGGCGTCGTACTGGATGGGGCCTTCGACGGCGAGATCCGGGCGGCGTTCACGCACCAGTTCGGTGGCCTGCCGGACTTCGTCCACGGCCTCGCCGGAACCCGAGCCGCCGGTGGAGTAGGACAGCATGGCCACCCGCGGCTCCACCCCGAACTGCACCGCCGTTTCGGCCGAGGCGAGTGCGATGTCCGCGAGCTGCTCCACATTGGGATCGGGGTTCACAGCGCAGTCGCCATAGACCAGCACCCGGTCCGGCATGAGCATCAGGAACACCGAGGACACGATCTTCACGCCGTCGCGCGTTTTGACGAACTCCAGCGCCGGGCGGATGGTGTGCGCGGTGGTGTGGGCGGCGCCGGACACCATGCCGTCCACCACTCCCAGCTGGACCATCATGGTGCCGAAGTAGCTGCCGTCCTGCATGATTTCCAGCGCCTTGGGCAGGTCCACGCCCTTGTGCGCGCGCAGCTCGGTGTACTTCTCCGCGAAGCCCTGCCGCAATTCCGAGGTGGCCGGGTCCACGATGTTGATCCCGGCGAGGTCGACGCCGTTGGCCGCCGCCAGCTCACGGACCTGCGACTCCGGTCCCAGCAGGGTGAGATCGCAGACGTCGCGGCGGTGCAGGATTTCGGCGGCCTGCAGGATCCGGACGTCCGTTCCCTCCGGCAGCACCACGTGCCGGCGCTGGCCCCTGGCCCGTTCGATGAGGTCGTGCAGGAACCGCAGCGGGGTCATCCGCTCCAGGCGCGGCAGGTGGAGACGTTCCACAAGTTCGGCCTCGTCCACGCGCTTGGACCACAGGCCCAGGGCGGAGGCCACCTTGCGGCGGTGCCCGGACCAGATCTCGCTGCGGACCTCGGAGACCCGCTTGGCGGTGGTGTAGGTGTCCTGGCTGGCGGCGAACACGGGGAACGGTGCCTGCGCCAGGAGCGGGTAGATGTTGGCGTCCGGGGACAGGCCGCCGGTCAGGATCAGCGCGGACGGCACCGGGAATTCCGGCGAGAACGACGACGCCAGGCAGGCCACCATCACGTCCGCGCGGTCGCCGGGAACGATCACCAGGGCCCCCTCGTCCAGCACGTTCAGGAAGTTGCCCACATTCATGGCGGCCACCTTAATGTCCCGCACGTCGCGTTCCATGTCCGCGAGGCCGGCGATCTGCCGCACGCCCAGGGCCGTGGCAACCTCGCCGGTGGTGGGCCGGGCGATCTCCTCCAGCTCCGGCAGGACGTACACGGGCCGGTTGGATGCACCCGGCTTGATGGCGGCCGCGATTTCCTCCACCAGGTCCGGGTCAGCGCGGTTCACCATGATGGCCAGCAGCGTGCACTTTTCCGCCACCAGCTCCTTGCGGGCAACCTCGACGGCGGCCGCGGCCTCCGCGACGCTGAGCCCCTTGGCGCCCACCACGGCAACCACCGGCGCGGCCAGGTTGTTGGCCAGCCGGGCGTTGAGGTCAAACTCGACGGCGGCGTCCTGGCCGGTGAGGTCCGTCCCCTCCACGATCACCACGTCGCAATGCTTGGCAATCTCGGCGAAGATCTCCACGCAGCGCGCATCGATGTCGGCGCGTTTTCCGTCTGCCAGGAGGGCACGCACTTCGGTGGACGTCAGGCCGCCACGGCAACGGTCGTCGTCGAGCGCGAAGCGTGATTTCATCAGCGCCACCATGGGGTCGCTGGCGGCGTCCGGGCCGTGGACCACCGGTTTGAAGAAGCCGATCCGGTCCGCGTGCCGGTGGAGAGTGTCCGCGAGGCCCAGGGCCACGAGCGATTTGCCCGACCCCGGGGTGGTCGCGCTGACGTAGATGCCTTTGGCCATGGTCCGCCCTTTGCTGTGCGTGGTGCCGGTCCCTCCATCCTTGCACTTCCGTGCCGGGGGTCCCACCGATCAGGGGTACCCACAGACCGGTCTGCCCTTGACACCGGACCCGCATCTGGGATTACCTAATGAACATTCGGTAAATAAAGCTGGAGGCAATGACGCATGGCTGAAGCAGCACTCTCCGGGGCCACCCACCCCATCCTGGAAAACGACTACGCCTCCGAATGGATGGGCATCGAGGTCCTCGCCGTCAGCGACGGGCACGCCACCATCCGCATGACACTCCGGCAGGAAATGCTCAACGGGTTCGGCATGGCGCACGGCGGAATGATCTTCGCCTTCGCCGACTCCGCCTTCGCCCTGGCCTGCAACCCGGTCAATCCCACCCCGGAAGAGGCCGACAGCATCACCGTTGCCGCCGGCGTCGACATCAACTTCCTCAAGCCCGCCTACCGCGGCCAGGTGATCACCGCCGTCGCGGACCGCCGTTCCAGCTCTGGGCGCAGCGGGCTCTACGACATCCAGATTTTCGCCGCCGACGCCGACGCGCAGCTCGTTGCGCAGGCCGATTCGTTACCCAGCTCCGGCAACCCTGGGGAACTCATCGCCGAGTTCCGCGGACGCAGCCGCACCATTCCCAAGAAGTAGGAAACCATGACCCTCCACGCCCCCGAAACCCCCATGCCGCAGTCCACGTCCCAGGGCACAGATCCCATCCTGGACCGCGAAGAAACCATCTCCCGCGACGAACTCGAGGCCCTCCAGCTCACCCGCCTGCAGCACACCGTTGCCTACGCCTACGACCGTGTGCCGCTCTACAAGCGCAAATTCGACGACGCGGGCATCCACCCCACGGACCTCCGCGAACTGGCCGACCTGGGCAACTTCCCCTTCACCACGAAGGAAGACCTGCGCGCCGAGTACCCGTTCGGCATGTTCGCCGTGCCGCAGAGCGAAGTAGCCCGCATACACGCGAGTTCGGGCACCACAGGCCGGCCCACCGTCGTCGGATACACCAAGCAGGACCTGGCCGACTGGGCCAAACTGGTGGCGCGCTGCCTCCGCGCGTCCGGCGTCCGGCCCGGCATGAAGGTCCACAACGCCTACGGTTACGGCCTGTTCACCGGCGGTTTAGGCGCGCACGCCGGCGCTGAAGCACTGGGCTGCACCGTCATCCCGATGTCCGGCGGGCAGACCGAACGCCAGATCCAGCTCATCCAGGACTTCCAGCCGGACGCCATCCTGGCCACGCCCACGTACTTGCTCACCATCGCCGACGCCATGGCCCACATGGGCATCGACCCGACGTCGACCTCGCTCAAGTACGCAGTCCTGGGCGCCGAACCGTGGACGCAGGAGATGCGGCACGAACTCGAAGTCACCATGAACATCAAGGCCTGCGACATCTACGGCCTGTCCGAAGTGATGGGCCCGGGCGTCGCCGGCGAGGCCGTGGAAACCCAGGACGGCAGCCACATCTGGGAGGACCACTTCCGCCCGGAAATCATCGACGCCTTCAACCCCGCAATGGGCAAAGAGAACGTGCTGCGCGACGGCGAACATGGCGAACTGGTCTTTACGTCGCTCACCAAGGAAGCCCTGCCGATCATCCGCTACCGCACCAAGGACCTCACCCGCCTGCTGCCCGGCACCGCCCGCCCCGCGCACCGCCGGATGGGCCGCATCACCGGCCGCAGCGACGACATGATCATCCTCCGCGGCGTGAACCTGTTCCCGTCCCAGATCGAGGAAATCGCGCTGCGCATCCCCGAACTCAGCCCGCATTTCCAGCTCGAACTCACCCGCCCCGAGGGCCAGCGGATGGACCAGCTGACGGTCAAGATCGAGCGCCGGGACGCGGTGACAGTTGAGCAGAGTACGACGGCGGCGCGCACCTTGCAGGAGCAGATCAAGATCCACGTGGGTTCTTCGTGCGCCGTTGACGTGGTGGAGCCGGGTTCACTGGAGCGGTCAAACGGCAAGCTGCGCCGGATCTACGACCTCCGTCCCAAGGCGTAGCGCGAACGGACACTTGAGGCCCCAGCTGCGCCGCTGCAGGGATTACCGAACGTTCGTGGGAAAATAGCCGGTATGCCAACTACAGCAGTCCCCAGCAAGCGCGGCCGTCCCGGTTACGACCAGCAGTCGGTGCTGCTCATCGCCGTCGACGTCTTCAACAGGCACGGCTACGACGCCACCTCCATGGGCATTCTGGCCGAGAACCTGGGCATCTCGAAATCGGCCATCTACCACCACGTGCCGTCCAAGGGCGACCTCCTAAAGCTCGCCCTGGACCATGCGCTCGGTGGCCTGGAATCAATCCTCGAACAGCCCGGGGCGCAAAGCGGCGCGGCGGACGCACGGCTGGAATTTGTCCTGCGTCAGACCGTGGCCGTCCTGGTGGAGCGGCTGCCGTTTGTCACGCTGCTCCTACGGTTGCGGGGCAACACTGACATTGAGCGCGACGCCCTGGAACGCCGTCGCGCGTTTGATCACGAGGTGGCCGCCCTGATTTCCGCAGCCCGCGACGAAGGCTCGCTGCGCCAGGACATCGATCCGCGCACCGTCACGCGCCTGCTGTTCGGCACCATCAACTCAATCGTGGAATGGTACAAACCGGGCGGCTCCCTCACGCCGGAAAAACTGGCCGACGACGTCATCACCATCGCGTTCGACGGGCTCCACGCGCAGCACTAGGGAATGCTGCGGCCTGCTGAGTGCGACCTGCCGAGGCGGTCAGAGCTGGTATTCGGCCTGCATTCCCAACGTCTCGTGAACGCAGAGGATGTTGTGCTCCGTGTCCATGAACCAGGCGCATTTCTCGGAGTCCGTGGTGCAGATGTGGTTCTCGGTCTTGAGGTTGGGCAGGTCGTAATCCTGGAAACGGACGCCCCTGGCCTCCATGTCCTGCACGATCCGCTCAATGTTGCGCACCTCAAAACTAAGGGCGGTGTGCTCGGAGTGCTTCCCGTCCGAGACCGGCAACAACTGCAGCATCGGGCCGCCGTCGCTACCGAGTAATTCGCTTCCATTGTCTGTCATTCCGCGGTGCGGGAGGCCCAGTTTTTCGGTGTAGAAACTGCGGGCGCGCGCTGCGTCATCGACGGGCAGGATGGTTGTGGCTGTGTTCATGGCTAGGTTCATTTGGCCACCTCCTACGGTGGAAATTTTACGCCGCAGCAACCCGGAAAGATCCAAACGCTCTCTCACATAATGCGGGAAAAACCCCGACGCTCTCTCACCTGTGCGAGAACGTCGCCGGAAACCGTACATTAAGCCTGTATGCCCCTTGCGGGGCGCCCGTTCCGGGCTGAAAATGTGCCTGTGGTCGCCTGCCGACGCCGTAGTCACTATGGTTCTTTCAGTCCGTCATTAAGCCGGGCGTCGGGGATCACGCCGTGGGCCCTTCACCCCCTACCCGTCTTCATACCAACACCAACACCCGCCAGACCACGACGGGGTGCACCAGTGCGCACCGACCGCGGTCACGTCCCCTCCATTTTCGGACTAGTGAGAGAGCGTCCGGGGTGGGGCTACTTTTCGACGAGGGTGAGGACGTCGTAGGTGGCCACGATGTCGTCGTTCTGGTTGGTCAGGAGCGCGTCCCAGGCCACCTCGCCGTACTCGTCGGTTTCGCGCGGCGTGATCTTTTTGGCCGTCAGGGTGACCCGGATGGAATCCCCGGCAGCCACAGGCGTGATGAAGCGGAGGTTCTCCAGGCCGTAGTTGGCCAGGACCGGGCCCGGTGCCGGTTCCACGAACAGCCCGGCGGCCCAGCTCAGCAGCAGGTATCCGTGTGCCACGATGCCCGGGAAGAACGGGTTGGCTTCGGCCGCTTCCTGGTTGGTGTGGGCATAGAAGGTGTCGCCCGTGGAGTTAGCGAACGCCGAAATGTCCGACAGTGACACTTGACGCAGGTCGGACCGGACGGCGTCGCCGATCCGCAACGAAGCAAGCGACTTCCGGAACGGATGCGTTCCCTCGGTCTCCACGGTAAAGTTCCGGTCCGCCCCGGCGTGCCAGAGGCCGGTGACGGCGGTGAGCATGTTGGGCGAGCCCTGGATGGCGGTGCGCTGCATGTGGTGCATGACCGAACGGATGCCGCCGAGCTCCTCGCCGCCGCCGGCGCGGCCGGGACCGCCGTGGACCAGGTGCGGCACGGGTGAGCCGTGCCCGGTGGAGCTGCGGGCGTCCTCGCGGTTGAGCATCAGGACACGGCCGTGGTGCGCGGCGATCCCGCTGACGAGTTCGCGGGCTACGGCCGGATCGTTGGTGCACACCGATGCCACGAGGGAGCCGCCGCCCCGGGCGGCGAGGCGGACGGCGTCGGGCAGGTCCTTGTATCCGATCACGGAGGCTACCGGGCCGAACGCCTCCAGCGAGTGGATCGCGTCAGTCTCCGCGTCAGCCCAGCTCAGCACCACCGGCGACATAAAGGCGCCAGCATCCACTACGCCCGTGGCGCCGCCGGCAGAGGTGACCGACGGCGAATCCAGCGTTCCGTACGCGAGCTCACCGCCGGCGTCGAGCATTGACTGCACCGCGGCGCGGACGTCGGTGAGCTGCTCGAGCGACGCCAAAGCGCCCATCGTGACGCCGTCGGCGCGGGGATCCCCCAGCACCACACGCTCATCCACGCGCCTGCCGACAGCGGCGATCACCGCCGGCACCAGCTCCTGCGGGACGATGGCGCGGCGGATGGACGTGCACTTCTGGCCCGCCTTGACCGTCATTTCGGTGACCACTGACTTGATGAAAGCGTCGAATTCCGGCGTGCCCTCCACCGCGTCCGGACCAAGGATGGCGGCGTTGAGGGAGTCCGTTTCGGACGTGAACCGGACGCCGCCCTGCACCACGTTGGGATGCGATTTCAGGGACAGCGCGGTGGACGCGGAGCCGGTGAAGGCCACCAGGTCGCGGTAGTCCAGCACGTCCAGAAGGCCGCGGACAGAACCGGAAATCAGCTGCAGCGAGCCCTTCGGCAGGATGTTGGATTCAATGATCGCCTTCACCACGGCCGCGGCCACATACCCGGTGGGGGTGGCCGGCTTGACGATGGTGGGGACGCCGGCAAGGAAGGCGGGCGCGAGTTTCTCCAGCATGCCCCAGACCGGGAAGTTGAACGCGTTGATCTGCACGGCGACGCCAGGGATGCGCGTGTAGATGTGCTCGGCCACGAACGAGCCGTCCTTGGACAGCACCTCCATGGGACCGTCCACCACTACCTGCGAATTGGGCAGCTCGCGCCGGCCCTTGGAGCCGAACGTGAAGAGGACTCCGATGCCGCCATCGATGTCGATCATCGAGTCGATCTTGGTGGCACCGGTCTGGGCCGAAAAAGTATAAAAGTGCTCGCGCCGGGCGTTCAGGTACTGCGCCAGCTCCTTGAGCTTGAGCGCGCGCTGGTGGAAGGTCAGCTTGCCCAGTTCCGTCTGTCCCGTGGTGCGGCCGTAATCCACGACGGCGGCAAGGTCCAGGCCGTCGGTGCTCACCTTGGCCAGGACTTCTCCGGTGCTCGCATCCCGCACGGGGACAGCGGACGCAGCCGAACCGGCGTCGGGAGTCCACCAGGAATCCTGCACAAAACTGGGAACTGTCTGGACGGTGTCGACTGTGGTTTCTGCAGTGGTGGTCATCGTTGACGGGTCCTTCCAAGGCGGGGACAAAACGCGGCCAGGGCTTTACTGACCGTCCGTTCGGTAATATGTCTACAGTACATGACTGTGCCGTGCCGCACACTGGAAGTTCAGCCTCGCCAAAGGAGACCCATGACCGCCCTATCCCCCGACGCCGCTGCGCCGGACACCACCCCATGGAAGATCGTCCTCGGCGAGCTCGACGAGAAGATGGGCGTGAAAATCCTGGAGGAGTCGGTCGAGCGCGTGGTGGCGACCATGCCTGTGGAGGGCAACAGGCAGTCGTTCGGGTTGCTGCACGGCGGCGCGTCCCTGGCGGTGGGCGAGGCTGTGGGCTCCTGGGCGGCGGTCATCCATGCCAGCACGTTGGGGAAAACTGCCGTGGGGGTGGACGTCTCCGCGACGCACCACCGCTCCGCGCGAGAGGGTCAAATCACCATCACCGCCACTCCTATCTACCTCGGCGGCACCCTGACCACGCACGAGGTCCTCATCACCAACGACGCCGGCCAGCGCCTCTGCACGCTGCGCATCACCAACCTGCTGATGAAGCCGAGGAAGTAGCCCGCCCACTCCCCTGTTGACCTATCACTTAGCGTCGCCATTCCACGCTGATGACGACGTTTAGTGATAGATCAACTTGGGGTGGGGCGCTGCCGCTTCCGCCGCCGCTTCGCCAACAACAGGAGCACACCGCCGACAGCGAGCGCACCAGCCGCCAGGCCGGCAAACAGAATCAGCCCGGAGGCGCCGGTGTTGGCCAGGTTAGCGGCCCGGCTGTCACCCAGCGGACGTACGACGGCGGCGCTGTCACGTTTTGGGGGCAGCGCACCGTTCGCGGCTGGCACCGCAGCCGGGGGCTGAGATTGCGGGGCTGGCTGGGAGGGCTGGCTGACCGGGGCGAAGTCGAAGGCCGCGGCACCGGATGTGCTGAATCCGTTGACCGTTTCGGCCGTGAAACGCAGCGGGCCGGCCACCGCGGGGGCAGTAAAGGACCACGCACCGCCAGCATCCACGGGAACCTCAAGAGGCGCCTGCCCACTCACGGTGATCCTGACCTTCGAACCCGCCGCGACAGCCGACGCCGGAGCCGCGGCCACCGTGCCGGTGACGGTCTGGCCGGCGTCGAACGTTGCCCCCGGCGCGGGCGACGTCACCGTCGGCTTGTTGAGGAAGAGTTCCAGCTGGTAGCCGGGAAGTACCGCCAATGAGTCCTGCAGCGTGGCGGCCACGGCGAAGTTTACCGGCAGCGCTTCGTTTGGTTTGGGTGCCTCTTCTCCTGCCGAGTGGGTGCCTACGGCGTAGTTGCCGCTGACCCAGGGCCCGCCGGAATCGCCGCCGCTGGACTGGACATCGAAGGACAAGAAACCGTTGAAGGCCCGCAGGTCTGTTGGCGTCGTCGCATAGTTGAGTCCGCCTGCCACATAGATCCCCACCTCGTCGATGGTTCCGCAGGACCACGCTGAGGTTCGGCCGGAGCGACAGACCGGCATGCCGATTACCGGGGCGGCCGTTCCTATGATCTTGACGTCCCCGCCGGCCTGCGAGGGATCGTTCCACGTGCTGGCGGCGGGCAGCGGGTCCAGGTCGGCGCGAAGCTGACCAATAACGGCGATGTCCGTGCCGACGTTGCCGGGGTCATCATCGTTGCCGGGGCGCAGGACTGTGGAGTTTCCGGGTCCGCCGAACTGGCTGAACCCGAAGGTCCCCAACAGGTCGCTACGGTTCCATTGCGGAAATTCCACGGTGGCCGTTGCCGCGGCCCCGTCATCAGTACAATGTCCGGCGGTGAGGACGCCCGGCAGGCCTGCCGGGTCAAAAACTGAAAAGCCAGCGGAGCAGATTTCTCCGATGTCGGTGAAGTAGCCCTGGCCGCCGGAAAGGTCGGCCTGCGGCGCGAGCGGCGCCCCGGCGTCGAGCTGCACGTTGGCGTAGCGGGCCACAAACTCGGCGGGCGAGATCTTGCCGTCCGAGTTTGGGCCGGTGAGGCTCGAATTTCCGGCGTCGTCGGCCGAATCAGGCACTGTGGCCTCGGACCCGTTGATTCTGCCGGTACGAACTACGAACCTGCTCCCGGTGTACGCCACGGCCTGCAACCCAGCCGCGCCCACGTCGCGGAGGTATGCCTGGTACAGCTCATGGGTGCTCCGGGCCAGTTCGGTGCCGGTCGCCGGAGAACCGGTCACCGGAGTGCCCGTCGCGGCCGGCGCGTCAGTGTCCTCACTGGGAGCGTCCGACGGCGGCGCGTCGGGTGCGGTTTCAAGGTCGACGGCCGGGATCGTCGCGCTGAGCCGTGCCACCTCCGCTTCCAGCTCGGCGCCGGTGCCGGCAACCAAAATGCGGCCGTCGTGGATCCGTGTTCCGAGGTAGCCGGAGATATCCCGCAGGGCCTCCACAACGTCCGCGGCCCGCTTGCCCAGCTGGCCCGCAGCCGCGAACTCGTCTGGCATGAGGCCAAGATCGCGGAGGGCAGCTTCCCGAAGGCGGGCGTCGCCGGGGGGCGTTTCGCTCGGCTGCGCGACGACCGGCGGAGGCTCAATAGCCGGCTGTTCAACAGCCCAGGCCGGCACGGCCCCGAGCCCCACGGAAAGTGCCACTCCGGCAGCCGCTGCTGCCGCAAATACGCGTTTCAACCTGTGTGCCGTCGCTTTCGTTCTATTCATCTGCATCGCTCCGGCGTGCCATGTACGCGGCGACCACCGCGGCCAGGCACAAAACTGCCCCGCCCAGCATGAGGAAGATCTGGCCCGGGAGCCACTCGCCATCGACGGTCCCGTCGCCGAGCCCGAAGTTCTCCTCAGTAGTCCCGAAATCTGCAGCGAGGACGGCCCAGAACGGCCCGGCGACAAGCATCACCACTCCCGCCACCGCGAGCGAGGCCGCCACGTACTTCATGGAATTCATGGCGCCACCCGGCTGACGAGCAGGCTCAGGACGGCGTCCAGTTCGGCCTCGGACAGGCCGTTGCGTAGCAGGAAGGTGCGGGTGTCCAGCTCCCGGACAAACTCCACCACGGCCTGGCCCCGCCGCTCCAGCAGGTGTGTCAGTTCGGCGTCGTCGATGTAGCGTTCGCCAGCATGGGGCGGGCCGTGCGTCCGGAAGCGTTCGTTGATGTCTCGGGCGGCTTTGGAGTAGCCGTCCGCAATGAGCTGGTCCGGGTCGCCGGCGAGGTCCTGCAGCATGGCCGCCACCATGCCGCTCCGGTCCCGTCCCGCCGTGCAGTGAATGACGACGGCACCGGCCTCGGCTGCCGCGACAGCGCGGAACACCGCCACGAACTTCTCCGGGTAGAGCCGGACGTTGTGCAGATAATGGGCTGGATCATTGAGGTACGGTCCGCAGACGACGGTGAACCGCGGATCATCGGGTTCTTCAGTGGGTGCGGCGACGATCGTGACGCCGGACCAGGCCGCTTTTGTCACCGCAGGGTCGGTGTCCCGGCGCTGCGCTTCACGGGAGTTACGGAGATCAATCACCGTGCGGACGCCGTCGTCGTACGCCTGCCGCCAACCTGCCTCGGTGAGCCATTCGCGGCGCCCCATCCGGTAAACGCGGCCGGCAACGTGCCAGGCATTCACGGCTCCGTCCCAGCTCACGGCTCCCCCTGTCGTCTCCACCCGGACAGCTAATCACACAGCCGCCACCGCCCGCACGCGATGGGCAGGTACCGGACAGTGTAGCGGCGCAGAAAATCGAGTACTCCGGGCCCGTGACGTGCCTTTGAGCAAGGCGTACGGTGGCTGTTACATGCCTGTGTTACTTATTCAAATAGATAGTCAAAAGGGGAAAATTCAATGGCACGTTTTGGAGTACGACGTCGGCGCTCGGCTTTTGCGGCCGGCCTCGCCACCATGGCAATGGCTTTGGGCTTCACGGTCATCCCGGCCGAAGCGGCGACCACGCCACGAATCGACTATGTGGCGCTGGGCGATTCCTACGCCGCCGGGCAAGGCGCGGCACCTTACACAGACCGGACCTGCTTTGTGAGCCGCAAGGGATATCCGGTCATTGCGGACAACCTGCGCGGACTGGAACTCACGGCGAATGCAGCATGTTCGGGTTGGAAAACTTTCCAGGTCAGGGATGCTGCGCTCCTGAAGGTCACTGGTGACACCGACATTGTGACGGTGACGGCCGGCGGGAACGATCTCGAGTCCATCGCCATCCTGATGGCCTGCGTGCCTGCACCGGAATCGGTGGAGTGCGCCACCGCTCAAGGGGTCGCGATAGCAAAACTGACTGACGGCAGCCTCGCCACGGGCCTGGGAGAAATCGTGGCGGCCATCAAGTCCAAGTCGCCTACTGCCAAGGTGGTCTTCACCGGATACCCCTTGCTGTTCGACCCTGCCCATCCGTTCGCCGGGGTGGCAAATCCCTTGGCCGGAGTACTGAATCAGGTCATCGCAGGCGTGGCAGGAGGGACCGGGTCCACATACGTCAACGTCGCGCCCGCTTTCACCGGCCACGGCATTGGCTCGGCGGATCCCTGGATCAACTACAACCCGGCAAATCCGCTCGATAGTGCCAACTTCCACCCCAACGGTGAAGGCTATCGACACGGATACTTTGCATCCTTGGCCAGCCAGGATGCCTTCGTTGTGACGGCGCCTTAGCTCTACCCCGTACGATCTGCTCGCCAAGCATCGCTAGCGGTGCTTGGCGAGTCTGTGCTCCAGACCGTTCCGGACCATCGGCCACTCGTGCTCCAGGATGGAGAACACCACGGTGTCGCGCAGGACGCCGTCGCTGGTCCGCCGGTGGCTGCGCAGCACGCCGTCCTGCTTCGCACCCAGCCTGGCGATCGCTTCCCTGGATTGGTGGTTCAGCCAGTGCGTACAAAACTCCACGGCCACGCAGCCCAGGGTTTCGAACGCGTGCCGCAACAGCAGCAGCTTGGAGTCAGGGTTCGTGCCGGTGCCGTGGACCGACGCCGTGTTCCACGTGTAGCCGACCTCCACCCGGGGCGTGCCGGCGTCGATATTGCAGTAAGTGGTCATGCCGATGATCCGGCCCGGGCCGCCGGTGGCAGGATCGATCAGCCGGGTGGTGAACGGCAGCATGGACCCCTGCTCCTGCATGGCCAGCCTGCGGTCGATCTCCGCCGCCATCCCGTCCGGCGCCGGGACGGACGTGTACCAGAGCTTCCACAGCTCGCCATCCTGTGCGGCCGCCACCAGGCCGTCATGGTGATCGTGCTTCAGCGGCTCAAGAATCACGTGCCGGCCGGTCAAGGTGATGGGTTCAAAGAGGGTCACCCGGAAATCCTACTCAGCCCAGTCGAAGAATCCCTTGCCGGTCTTCCGTCCAAGCTCTCCGCGGGCCACCTTATCCTTGAGGATCTGCGGCGGCGCGAACCGTTCCCCCAGTGTGGAATGCAAGTACTCGGCGATGCCCAGCCGCACGTCCAGGCCCACGATATCCGTGGTTCGCAGCGGGCCCGTGGGGTGCTTGTAGCCCAGGACCATGGCGGCGTCGATGTCCGCCGCGGACGCCACCCCCTCCTCCACCATGCGCATCGCCTCCAGCGCGATGGCCACACCCAGCCGTGACGAGGCAAAGCCCGGTGCGTCATTGACGACGACGGCGGTCTTGCCGAGTGCCTCGACCCACCGTTTCGCCGCCTCAGCCAGGTCCGGGGACGTCTGCTCGCCGAGCACCACTTCGATGAGGGTGGAGGCGGGGACGGGGTTGAAGAAGTGCAGGCCGAGGAAGTTCTGCGGCCGCTTGAGCTCGCGGGCCAGGCCGTTGACGGACAGGGACGACGTGTTGGAGGCCAGGTAGGCGTCATCGGCCAGGCGCTCCTCGATGCCGCGGAGCGAGGTGACCTTCAGGTCCCAGTCTTCGGGAACGGCCTCGACCACCAGCTGGCGGTCCTTGAAGTCGTCGTAATCGACCGTGACGGCGAGCCGCGACACCATCTCATCCAGGTTGCCGTCGGTGGCTCCGCGTTCGATGCTCTTGGCGGCTGCGGATTCGACGCGTTCCCGGGCGGCTTCGGCGGACGCTTCGTCGCGCTCCACCACCAGCACGTCGGCACCGTTGATCAGGAAGGCGTGGGCGATCCCCGCGCCCATGCGGCCGCCACCGAGGACGCCGACGGTGGAGGGAAGGTTCGGGTTCGTCATGGTTTCTTCTTCTCTGATTTCTTGTCGAGGAAAGCCTGCATGCGGTCAAACTTGGCCTGGGATTCAAAAAGGATCCCCTGTGCCAGCTGGTCAATCAGCGGGTGGGCTTCGGCCGGGGCGTGGAACACGGACTTTGTAATCCGCACGGCCAGCGGGTCCTGGCGGCCGATCCGGTCCGCCAGGTTGTGCGCGGCATCCATCAGTTCCGGCGCCTCGTGGATTTCGGTGATGAGGCTTGCAGCCAGAGCCTCCTCGGCGCGGAGGACCAGGCCCGCGAGCAGGATCTGCTTGGCCAACGGCTCCCCCACTAGCTCCTTGAGGCGCCAGCTGGCCCCGGCCGCAGCGAGGATCCCCAGCCCTGTTTCGGGGTTGCCAATCCGGACACTGGGCGTTCCGATCCGGAAGTCTGCGGCGTAGGCGAGCTCGGCGCCGCCGCCCAGGCAGTACCCGTCCAGGGCGGCTATGACCGGCATGGGCAGCTTGGCGATCCGCACGAAAATAGTGGAATTGATGCCCTGCAACGCATCATCGCGGCGCCGCTCGCGCAGCTGGGCGATGTCCGCACCCGAGGCAAAGACGCCGTCGACCCCTGAGATGATCAGGACTTTGGGATTCTGCTCCAGCGCAGCGCAGACCACGTGCAGTTCGTCCACCATCTGCTGGTCGATGGCATTCCGGACTTCCGGTCGGTTGAGGAGGACCACCACACGGTCATCCCGCTCCTCGACCAGGAGGGTGCCGAATTCAACGGTGCTTAAGTGTCCGTTCGCGCTGTCTGGAGAGGGGCTCAAGTGTCCGTTCGCGCTTTCCGGGGCGGGCATCAGACACGCTCCAGCAGCATCGCCGTGCCCTGGCCCACCCCGACGCACATCGTAGCCAGGCCGATCCTGGCATCCTCGCGTTCCATCCGGCCCAGCAGGGTGATGGCAATCCGTGATCCGCTGGAACCGAGCGGATGCCCCAGGCTGATGGCGCCGCCGTCGTTATTCACGGTGTCCGGGTCCAGCCCGAGCCGGCGCATGCTCGCGAGCGACTGCGTGGCGAACGCTTCGTTAAGCTCGACGGCGCCCAGGTCACCAGCGCTGAGGCCGCTCCGTGCTAGCACTTTCTGCGTCGCCGGGACCGGGCCGATGCCCATGATTTCGGGTTCGCAGCCAGCTGAGGCGCCGTCGATGATCCGAGCCCTCGGCGTCAGGCCCAGCCGGGCGATGGCGGCCTCGGACGCGACAATGATGGCCGAAGCGCCGTCGTTCAGCGTGGACGAGTTCCCAGCCGTGACCACGGACCCGCCCGGAACCACGGGGCGCAGCCCGGCGAGGACTTCCAGGGTGGTGCCGGCGCGCGGGCCTTCGTCGGTGTCCACGACGGTCTCGGACTTGCGGGACTTGACCGTCACCGGGACGATCTCGTCCCTGAAGCGCCCTGCGGCAATGGCGGCGAGGGAACGCTCGTGGGAGCGGACCGCGAAGGCGTCGGCGTCCTCGCGGGTGATGCCGTCCACGCGGGCCACTTCCTCCGCGGTTTCCGGCATGGAATAAGTCATCTTGCCGTCCCGGGCGAGCCCGCCCTTCTGGAAGAGGGGGTTGACGAAGCGCCAGCCGATGGACGTATCGAAGATCTGTCCCGGTTTCGCGAACGCCGTGGCGGGCTTCTCCTGGGCCCACGGTGCCCGGCTCATGGACTCGACGCCGCCGGCGATCACCACGTCCGCGGCGCCGGACTTGATCATGTGGCTGGCCTGGATGATGGCGCTCAACCCGGACGCGCACAGCCGGTTGACCGTGATGCCCGGGATGTGGAGGGGAAGCCCGGCCAGCAGGACTGCCATCCGGGCCACGTTACGGTTCTCCTCGCCCGCGCCGTTTGCGTTGCCCAGGATGACTTCCTCTATACTGTCCGGGTCGAGGCCCGCACGGGACACGGCCTCCCGGATCACCAGTGCAGCCAGATCATCAGGACGGACCGCCGACAACGCACCGCCATACCTGCCCACGGGAGTGCGGACGCCGCCAACAAGAAAAGCCTCGACCATAAGAACAAATCCTTTACGCCAGGGAGCCGGAAATCTTCGGGGCCGTCCAGTGACCGCCCTATTTACCGACCGTTCGTTCTATAAAGACTACACTCACAGGACAAGGACGCCGAGGTGCCCGGCAAGGAGCGGCGCCAGCAGGCTCAGCTGATAGTCGTCGATCACCACGCCGGCCAGGCTGCCGAGGCCGCTGATGGTCCGGAAATCCGTGCCGCGAAGGTCAAAATCCTTCAGCCGCGAGCCCGTGAGATCCAGGGTGCCGATGGTGCAGTTCTTGAGCGCCACGCGCGTCCCGGAGGCGGAACCGAGGTCCAGTTCGTTGATGATGCAATCGCTGATGACAACGTCCGTCAGCTTGGACCCGCGCAGATTCAGGAAGTCCAGCTTGCCGCCGTCGATCCGGACCGACTGCCAGCCGGTTTCATACAGCTCAGCGGAGCCCAGCCGGGGATTGTTCAGCTGCACGTCCCGCCACGTGGAGCGGGCGGCCCGGAACACCGGCGCGTACAGCTCGGACAGGATGCAGTCCCGGAACGTGGCCCCGCGGAGCTGGGTGTCATTGAAGGAGACGCCCTGGAACTCACACTCGGCAAAATCCGTGCCGCTCAGCTCCAGACCGTCGGCGGCCGCCCGGCTGTACCGGACGCCGTCGTACCTTTCACCACGCTGGAAGTCCGGGGCCGGATCATCCGTGACATCCTCCAGGCTGACCGGCGAGAGCCGGGGAGCCGTTACCTTGGGGGCCTTTGCCGCCACTAGAGCGTTTCCGCTTTGGCGGCGATTTCCGCCAGATCCTTCGAGAGCGCCTTGCGTGTCATGCTCATGCCCAGCTTGCCGAAGAGGGTCATGCTGACCTTGCTGAGCAGGGTGGGCTTGACGACGTCGGCGCCGAAGGTCAGCGTCAGGTCCGTCCCGCCGTCGCGCTCGGCCAGGCTGAAGCGCGAGGTGTAATCGGCGCCGCCCTGGAGGGCCTTGACCGTGGTGCTTCGGGGAGGATCGGCCTGCGTCACCCACATCTCCACAGTTTCCGAGCGGCCCATCATGGTCCGCGTTTCCTTCCAGCGCGTTCCCTCGCCGTAGGGCCCGTCGCTGAGCATCTGCACGGCGTCGATGCCGGACAGGGTGGAGGCGGAACCCGGGATGTCCGAGATGACCGCCCAGACCTTTTCCGGCGTGGCATGAATGTGCTGGGTCAGGCTTGTGCTGTGTTCCATGCATCGAGCCTAGTCGGGGGCGCTGACATTCGACAGGCCGCCGGGCCAAGCGCGGGATCGGGTGTAGCCTCACTGCATAGAGCCCCTACCCACTCATGGAGAAGACCGATGGCGGACACCCACCAGCCGTTTCCCCTGCTTGGTGCCGTTCGCCCGGGACAGGCAGCGCTGGGCAGCAAGGCGGCCACGCTCAATGAGCTCTCCGCAGTCGGATTCCGTGTGCCGCCAGGCTTCATCGTCACTGCAGAGGCCTTTGACCGGCCCGGCCGGATCCTCGCCGATGCATTGCAGGACGCCGCCGACAGGATCGGTCCGGGACCCTTTGCCGTCAGGTCCTCCGCCACCGCAGAAGACCTGCCCGACGCTTCGTATGCAGGCCTCTACGAGACCTTACTCAACATTCCACGAGATGACCTCGAGGATGCAATCAGGCGCTGTCTGGCGTCCGCTGCCCACGACAGGGTGGCGGCGTATGAGTCAGCGCGCGGAGCCTCAGGTCAGGAACAACCGGCCGCGTCTGCCATGGCGGTACTCATTCAACAGATGGTCCAGCCCCTTGCCGCCGGCGTCGCTTTCACCGCCAATCCGCTCACCGGGGACCGTGACGAAACCATCGTCACGGCCGTGCATGGACTCGGCGAATCCCTCGTTGCCGGTGACGCTGTCGGGGAACAATGGACCGTCCGGGATCAGGATGCAGTCGCCACCCGGAACGCCGGCACTCTCACACCTGCCCAGGCGCGGGAGGTAGCCGGGCTTGCCCGCAGTGTCGCGGCCCATGCCGGGGTGCCGCAGGACATTGAGTGGGCCATTGACACAGACGGTGTCCTGTTCCTTCTGCAGGCCCGGCCCATGACGGCCCTGCCGGAGGCTGTTGATTGGGTGGTGCCTGGCAAAGGTCTGTGGTCTCGGAACTTCCGCCTCGGTGAATGGCTGCCGGATCCGATGACCCCGTTGTTCGAGGACTGGGTCCTTCCCCGGATCGAATCCGGATACCTCGACGGCATGCAAGGCGACGCCCGCGTGCGGGTGCCCTTCCGCTATGCCTCCGTTAACGGCTGGTACTACAACGCCCCGCCGGTGCCCTCCCCAAGGCTCCTCGGACGAGTAATTCTGGATAGCCGCGGCCGGGCACCCTGGTTCCTGTTCAACGCCCTCCTCCGCGTCTCCACCAATCCTGCCGCGGCGCACCGCGCAGTTCTCCATGGCCTGGAGCTGAAGTGGCGCAACCACCTGCTGCCCGAGTACCGCCAGCTCGTGCGGAAGGCGGAACAGGAGGTTAATTCAGCATCCCCGGCCAGGCTTGTCGAACTCGTGGATGCCGTGTGCAATCAAGCAGGAATCTACCTTTGGTCACTTTCCATCGTCGGCGGTTCCGCCTGGAAGATGGAATCCGCACTGGCCCGGTTCTGGCAGAAGCATTTGGCCGGCCCGCTGCACCGGACAGCTGCAGGAGTAACCGGCCACCAGGCGCTTCTTCGCGGCCTGCCCGGAACCGCACCGGCAGAGGTTTCCCACGCGGTCTACTCTCTGGACTGGTACCACCCCACCGCCGGCGAATCGTTGCTCAGCCACAAGGGCGCTGACCAACTGCCGGCAACTGGGAAGGCCGAAGGCCTTAGCGCCCAGCGAGCGGCCGCCGAAGCGGCCGCACGCACGGCACTCAAGGATCAGCCCCGACTGCTCGCACGATTCAACGCCCTCCTTGAGGTCGCCCAGCACTACGCGGCCCTGCGGGAAGAACAGTCCCACGACCTGAGCCTGGCATGGCCGCTCCTGCGCCGCTGCGCCCGCCGGCTCGGCGAACGGCTGGTCGCCGCCGGCCTCATCGAGGATCCAGCGGACATTCATTTCCTGAACCTGAACGAGGTCACCGGCCGATCAGCGGGTACGCGGCCGCCCGTTGCCAGCCGACGCGATGCCTGGCAACGGCAGCGGAACCTCGCCGCACCGCTGACACTCGGCGAAACCGGCAGGTTTATCGGTGATCCGATCGCCCGAGCAGTGGACGCGGCAAGAAGTTCACATGACCTGCCGGAAGGGGCCATCGTCGGCCATCCCGCGAGCACTGGACGGATCACCGGCATCGTCCGTGTCATGCATGGACCGGAAGACTTCGACTCCTTTCTCGAAGGCGAAGTACTGGTCGCTAAGTCGACAGCGCCAGCTTGGACACCGCTCTTCGCCCTTGCCGCGGCTATCGTCACCGACGGCGGAACCCTGGCGGCTCACGCCTCCCTGGTCGCCCGTGAATTCGGAATCCCCGCCGTCGTTGGAACGGGAGACGCGACACTCCAGCTCCGCACTGGGCAACGCGTCACCGTCGACGGCGGCGCAGGCATCGTCATACCGATTCAGACGAATCTCTGAACCACAGAAAACAGGGTTCGTCTACCTGTCCGTTGTGTCGATTTCGAAGGGCTATTCGTTCAAAAGCTACTCCGCAAGTTACCGACAGGCCGCCGGAAATCGGGTTCCCTGAAATGGTAAGCATGCTTTGTGTTAGGCTGAAAAAGCATTGTCAGATCAACGGGAACGAAAGGCGGCAAGACTCATGGGCCTCGGAGACAAGATCAGTAACGAAGCAGAGCACCTGGGCGGCAAGGCCAAGGAAGCGGCCGGCAACGCCACGGACAACGACAAACTTAAGGCCGAAGGCCAGGCGGACCAGGTCAAGGCTGACGCCAAGAAGGTCGGCGAAAACGTCAAGGACACCTTCAAGGACTAGTCCTTCCACATTCGAACGGCGGCGGATTCCCATGGGGGATCCGCCGCCGTTCTCGTGTCCGCCCACCGCGTCGATGGAGGGGATCGACGGCGGCGGCTACCCTTGGCCCATGACTTATGTGGACCTGAGTGCCCAGAGTGCCGCTACCGGCGGTTCGCCTTCGCTCGGCGGATATCTCGCCACGCCTTCCGGGCCAGGTCCGTTTCCCGCGGTCCTGGTGATCCACGAAGCCTTCGGCCTGAACGACCTGGTGCGCGGGCATGCAGACCGGATGGCCCGCGCCGGGTACCTGACGCTGGCGGTGGACCTGTTCAGCGACGGCGGCCCGCGCCGCTGCCTGGTCAGCACCATGCGGAGCATGCTCCGGGGAAGCGGCCGCGCGTTCACCGACCTCGCCACCGCCCGGTCCTGGCTGGCCACGTCGCCGCTGTCCACCGGCAAGACCGGGGTGATCGGGTTCTGCATGGGCGGCGGATTCGCGCTGCTGGTGGCCCGCGACGGCTTCGACGCGGCCTCCGTCAACTACGGCCGCCTGCCCGGCAATCTCGAGGAAAGCCTCCGCGGAGCCTGCCCCATCGTGGCCAACTTCGGCGGACGGGACCTCACCCTTAAGGGCGCGGCCGGCAAGCTTGAGACCGCCCTGGACAACCTCGGCATCGAAAACAGCGTCAAGGAATTTCCCACTGCAGGCCACGCGTTCCTCAACGAAATCGACCTGGGCCCCGCGGTTTTCAGGCCGCTGATGCGGGTCATGGGCATCGGCCCCGACCCGGAGTCCTCCCCCGAAGCCTGGCAGCGGATCGAAGACCACTTCGCCCGGCACCTCAAGAGCGTGGACGCCAACCGGACCTGAGCGCTCCAGCCCAGGAACGCACACGGGTTTTGACAGGCTCTACCGACGACGACGGCGGGCCGCCCCCGAAAGGGTGACCGCCGACGTCGGACTTCTTAGCGTCCGTCCGCGTAGCGTCCGGCTGCTGAGGCGAAAAGACCTAGCAGAAGAGCTCGCTCTTGGGCTCGTTGTGCTTGACCTTCTGCCAGCCCAGCCACAGGACCAGGGCGAAGAACGGGATGGTGGCCAGGGTCCAGAGACCGAGGTGGAATACCTCGCCGGTCTTGCTGGTCATGGTGTCGAAGCCGATGAGCACGGTGATGGCCAGCAGCGCAATGAGTCCGGCCCAGCTGCTCCAGGTTCCGCCGGGCGCGGGCAGGGAGGAGACCTTGCCCTTCTTGTGGCGCAGCGCGATCTGGCTGGCGAAGATGGCGCCCCAGGTGAAGATCACGCCGATCGATGCGGAGTTGAGCGCGAGGTCGAAGGCGTGTGAGCCGCCCAGCCAGATGTTCAGCAGGATGCCAACGAGGTAGACGGCCCCGATGGCCAGGATGGCGGCGTACGGCACGTGGCTCTTGGACATCCTGGTCAGCCACTCCGGGGCGTGCCCGTTGTTGGCCATGGTCCGGAAGATCCGGCCGATCGAGTACAGGCCCGAGTTGCAGGAGGACAGCGCGGCGGTGATGACGATCATGTTCATAACATCGCCCATCCAGCCGAGGCCCATCTGGCCGAACACGGTGACGAACGGCGAGGTACCGGCCACGTACTGGTCCGAGGGAAGCAGCATCGCCAGGAGCGTCACGGAACCGACGTAGAACACCACGATGCGGAAGACGACGGCGCGGATCGCCTTGGGAACTTCCTTGGCGGGGTCCTGCATTTCGCCGGCCGTGATGCCGACGAGTTCAATGCCGTTGTAGGCGAAAATCACGGCGTTCAGGACCAGGATCATCACCAGCGCACCCTTGGGGAACATTCCGCCTTCGGCTGCGAAGAGGTTGTTCACCGAGGCGTTGCCGTCGCCCACCTGGGCGTTGGTGACCACCATGAAAGTGCCCACGGCCAGGAAGATCATGATGGCGCCGACCTTGAGGCAGGAGGCCCAGAATTCGAATTCGCCGAACGCCTTGACGCTCATGAGGTTGACGCCCACGAGCAGCAGCAGCGCTGCGATGGCGCTGAGTTCGACCGGCACGTTGGGGAAGAAGAACTGGAAGTACAGTCCGATCGCGATGAGTTCGGCGATGCCGGTCATGGCCCAGTTGATGAAGTACATCCAGCCGGACAGGTACGCGCCCTTCTTGCCGAACATCTCACCGGCGTAGCTGACGAAGGAACCCGACGTCTGGCGGTACATGATCAGCTCGCCCAGGGCCCGCATCAGCAGATAGGCGATAACGCCGGCAATGGCGTAGGAGAAAATGAGCGCAGGGCCAGTGGAGGCCAGGCGTCCGCCTGCACCCATAAAGAGGCCGACGCCGATGGCGCCGCCCATGGCAATCATGGTGACCTGGCGTCCGCTCAGGGATTTTTTGTAGCCCTCGGCGCTGAGGGTGGAGTCGACGACGGCGGATTGCGCCGTCGGGCTCACGAGTTCTGTGGGGGTACTTTGAGGCACAACAATTCCTTGTGGGTAGGGGATTGGCCGGCACCCTTGGCAGGGACTTCTCCATCCCGAAAATTCGGTTTCTTGATGGTTCAAGGAATTTTCTGTATGGAAAGTCACAGTACGTCGAAGTTCGCGCGGCCTGTCTATCCTACAAGACTCAAACCGCAGCAAGTGACGCGGGCTACACCCGAGCCCGGTTAAGCCAAACTATTGCCACGAATATGGGGATACTTCAGAACAATGTTCCGTTCGGCATCCTCCTGAACACTGTACGTGCGCAAAGGTTCGGCGCCGGTGCTGGAGCAGCCGGTTTCCAGGCTGAACGCGTGCTGGTGCAGCGGGCACATCACCACCTCCCGGTCGATGGTTCCGTCCGCAATGGGACCGCCCCGGTGGGGGCAGACCGCGGACAGGGCACGCAGGGTCCCGTCCCGCAGCCGGAAAACCGCCACCTGCTCGCCGTCCACCCCGAAGGCCCGGCCCTCGCCGAACGGGATCTGGTCCACCGGGCCCAGGATGTGGCTCATCGGACCGGCACCTGGGGCAGGACCGTGAGCGGCAGGGAGGTGCGGAACTGGCCCGGTGTGAGTGGATCGTCGCGTTCACTCCACGGGTCCACGTAGCTGTCCACGGATGCCTGCATGGCGGCGTCCAGTTGCGCGGCGACACCTTCGGAATCCTCCACGATGACCGCGCGGAGATGCTCGATGCCCACCCGCGGCACAAAGGAGTAGGTCCGTTCCAGCCAGTTGGCCTGCTCGCGGTAGTACTGCATAAAGCGGCCTGTCAGGACCTTGACCTCCTCGGGGTGGTCCACGGTGGCCAGCAGGTCGCCCTTGCGGATGTGGGCGCCCGCCGCTCCCCCGACGTAAAGCTCCCACCGTCCGCCTTCCACAGCCACCACACCCACGTCCTTGACCAGCGATTCCGCGCAGTTCCGTGGGCAGCCGGACACGGCCAGCTTCAGCTTGGCCGGCGACTCGATGCCCTGGAACCGGGACTCGATCTCGATGCCCAGCTTCGTGGAATCGCCGGTGCCGTACCGGCAAAAATCCTTGCCCACGCAGGTCTTCACCGTGCGGAAGCTCTTGCCGTAGGCGTAGCCGGACGGCATGTCCAGGTCCGCCCACACCTGCGGCAGGTCCTCCTTGGGGATCCCCAGCAGGTCGATCCGCTGCCCGCCGGTCAGCTTGATCAGGGGAACGTTGTGCTTTTCGGCGACGTCGGCAATGCGGCGCAGCTGCTGGACGGACGTCACGCCGCCCTTCATCTGCGGGACCACCGAGAAGGTGCCGTCGCGCTGGATATTGGCGTGCACGCGGTCATTGATGAATCGGGCGTCGCGTTCGTCGATGTACCGGTCCGCGAGCATCATCTTCAGCAGCGAGGCCAGGCCCATCTTGGACTTCGCATCCTCGGCGCTCCCAGGGGCCAGGGCCGTGAACACCTGGGATACGGAGCGCAGGCCCTGTTTCCGGATGGCGGCCATCAGGGCCGGCTTGTCCAGCGGGATCCCGGGCACGTAGTAGCTGGCGGCCGGGTCCTCCTCCACCGCGCCGTCCGCCGCCCACTCCACCACCTGCTTCACCAGGAGTTTGCAGGAACCGCAGCCCTTGCCGGCGCGGGTGGCGTCCATAGCGCCGGACACCGTGGAGCAGCCGCCCTTCACGGCGGCGACGAGCGCCCCCTTCGAAACGCCGTTGCAGTTGCAGACCTGGGCGCCGTCGTCGAGTTCGGCCACGCCCACCGCCTCACCCGGCCCGCCGACGTCGAACATCAGCGCGATCCGTTCGTCGGGCAACGGCAGCCCGCGGTCGTAGGCCTGCGTCAGGTAGGCCACCTTCCGGCTGTCGCCCAGGAGCGTGGCACCCACCATCTTGTTGTCGCGGACCACGATGGACTTGAAAATGCCGCGGCTGGGCTCCGAGAAGACGATGTGCTCGTCGGTGTCGAACTCGGGACCGTGCAGTCCCATGGATGCGACGTCGACGCCGGCAACCTTCAGCTTGGTGGCGGTCCGCGAGCCGAGGTAGGCCGCGGATGTGTCGACGCCGGTCACGTGGTTGGCGAGCACCACAGCCTGTTCCCACAGCGGAGCCACCAGCCCGTAGACCTCGCCGCGGTGCTGGACGCACTCCCCCACCGCATAGATATCGTCTTCGTCCTGGACCCGCAGCCGGTCATCCACCACAATGGCCCGCTCCACCGGCAACCCGCTCAACACAGCCACGTCCACGTTCGGCCGGATGCCCGCGGCCACCACTACCATGTCGCAGGCGATGTCCTCCCGGTCCCGAAGGCTGACGCCGCTGACCGTGTCCCTCCCGAGGACGGCTGTGGTGCGGCTGGACGTGTGCACCCGGATGCCCAGGGCCTCCACGCTCCTGCGCAGCACCGCGCCGCCGTCGGGCCCCATCTGCGCATTCATGAGGTGCCCGCCGGAGTGCACCACCTCCACGTCGATCCCGTGGCTTTTCAGGCCGTAGGCCGCCTCGAGGCCCAGCAGGCCGCCGCCGATCACCACGGCGCGGCGATGGTGCTCCTGCTGGGCATGCTGGACCATCCGTCGGGTGTCATCGATGGTGCGGAACCCGAACACACCGTGCTTCACGGACCCGCCAGGTGTGTACAGCCCGTCCATCGGCGGCATGTGCGAGCGGCTCCCGGTGGCGACGATGAGGGTGTCGTACGGTGTCACGCGGCCGTCATTGGAAAAGACGTGCTTCGTGAACTTGTCGATCCGGTCAACCCGGACCCCGGCGTGCAGCGTGATGCCGTTCTCGCGGTACCAGGGCAGGGCGTTCAGGAAGATATCCGCGTCGGATTCCTCGCCGGAGAGGACGTGGCTGAGCATGATCCGGTTGTAGTTTCCGTACGGCTCGTCCCCGAACATGGTGATGGTGAACTGGTCCGCGCCGCCCCGGGCGAGGATCTCCTCCACCGCCCGGGCGCCGGCCATCCCGTTGCCCACCACCACCAGCCGACGGCGGGGCACGGCGCCCAGGTGCCTGCCCTGCGGCCGGTCCAGCACGCTGGTCATCAGTGTTCCACCATGCCCAGGTCCACCACCACGGATCCCCCAACACCATCCGGTGCGGCGAGATAGAGCTCCACCACCGAGCCGCCGTCGATGTCCTCCACCACCCGCAGCGGCACATGGACGTCGCTCTTGGCGCCGATGGGGAAATAGCGCATGGGCACGCCGTTCCGCATCAGCACCACGGTGATGAGTTCACTGCTGGAATTGCCGCCCCGGAAGTAGAGCGTTTGGTTGATGACGCCGTCCGGAACGTAGTGCGAGAGCTCGCTGTGGATGGGGACGGGTTTTTCCAGCCCCGTGCCCGCAAACGGGAAGATGCCCTGCAGGAAAAGGTTCTTGGTGATCACGGACAGATCCTTTCGGCCGGCGGGAGACTGGCATGGCCCTATCTTCCGCCGCCGATGTTTCCGCCGGCCGGTCGGTGCGTAACTTTTCCTTTGCGCAAATCTCACCGCTTCCGGGCATGGCGGCATCAGGCCGGAGCCAGCACGCCCTTGTCCATCGAGTACCGGATCCAGCGCCCGGCGTCGTCCGTCCGCGAGGTGTCGCCCTTCTTCGCGCAACGGGCAAACCAGTCCCGGAGGGCGCGGTCGTGGCTGACCATGACCAGGGTCCCGGTGAAGCCGGCGAGCGCCTCTTCGAGCTGCTCCACCAGGACCGGCGCCAGGTGGTTAGTGGGTTCATCCACAATCAGTGTGCCGTAGCCGCCCAGCAGCAGCCGCGCCAAGGCAAGCCTGCGCTGCTGGCCCGCGGACAGGCTGCCCACCGGGACGTGGAACTCGCTGGTGCGGAACAGCCCCAGGCGCAGGAGTGCCTCGGCGTGCTCGTCGATGTTGCCGCCGAGGCCCGCCGCGAAGGCCGGGAGCAGGCGGAGCGCGGGCCGTTGCGGCAGTTCGAGTTCCTGCTGCAGGTAGCCGATCCGCGCAGGCCGCTGAACCAACCCTTCGACGGGCTCCAGGGTTCCCGCCAGCACGGAGAGCAGCGTGGATTTTCCGGCGCCGTTCGGGCCGGTGATGAGGATCTTCTCGCCCGTGCCGGCCGCGAAATCAGTGACGCCCAGGCGGCCGGGAACCGCGACGCCGCGGGCCACGAGGACCGCCGACGCGGTCAAGAGCGAGTCGTCCCCGGATGCGGCGGTCGCCACGGAGGCACCCGAAGGAGCCTCCGGTTCCACGGCCAGCTCCGCCGCAAGCCGCAGCGGCACCGGCGGGCGGTCAATGGGGCTGGCCTCCAGCCGGCGGAGCCGTTCCTGCGCGTTGCGGACCTTGCTGGTGGCCGCTTTCTGCCAAGTGCCGGCCTTGAAGTCGAAGCCCATCTTGTCGTTGTCGCGCTTGCGGGCATAGCCCATCTTGTCGGTCACGGTGTCCGCCTGCCGCTGCTCCGCCTCCATCGCGTCGATCCACTCGTGGTACTGCTGGACCCAGCGCTGGCGTTCGGCGGCCTTCTCGCGGAGGTAGCCGTCGTAGCCGTTGCCGTAGCGGGTCACGGTACGGCGCTCGGCATCAACCTCTATCACGGTGCTGGCCACCTTGCGGAGCAGCACGCGGTCGTGGGACACCACCACCACTGTCCCGCGATGGGCGGCCAACCGGTCCTCCAGCCAGGCGGTTCCGCGGGCATCGAGGTGGTTGGTGGGTTCGTCCAGGAGCAGGATGTCCGCCGGATCGGCCAGGACACAGGCCAGTGCCACGCGTTCCTGCTCGCCGCCGGAGAGCGATCCCAGCGTTCGCTTCCGGTCCAAGCCGCCCAGGCCCAGCCGGTCAAGCGCCGCCTCCACACGGGATTCCGCGGCGTAGCCCTCGCGCAGCTGGTACTCGGTCTGCAGCCGGCCGTAGGTTTCCAGCTCGTCGTCCTCAGCATCGGCGAGGCCGGCCTCCAGCCGGTCAAGTTCGGCTTCGAGGGCACGCAGCGAGGCCAGGGAAGCGTCGACGGCGGCTCCCACGGTGAAGGATTCGGGCAGGCCGTGCGTCTGGGCAAGGTAGCCCACGCGGCCGTGGCTAGCCACAGTTCCTTCGTCGGGCGCTTCCAGCCCGGCCAGGATCCGGAGCAGCGTGGATTTGCCGGCGCCGTTTTCGCCGACGATGGCAACATGCTCGCCGGCCGTGATGACCAGGCCGATTCCGTCGAGCAATTGCCGGTCGCCGTAGCCGTGGGAGACGCCGGAAAGGTTCAGGTGTTCAGTCAAGACAAGTCCTCGCAAGATTCCGCAGTGTGGCCGCCGGAACTGCTGCTCGACGGCGGCCCTGGATTCGGGGGAACAGTCCGGCATTGCCGGGCTGTTGCTCAGGACTTCATCGCTCCAGCTTCCCCGCCGGAAGCCGCAGCGTCAAGCCGGGACACCACCGGTGACACCATTATTCGCCAGAAGGTCTTGACGTGACACCAACATGACGTCAGAATGGTGTCATGCAACTCAACCAATACGTATCCGCCGTCCAGCATCAGCTGGGCGTTGCCGCCGAAGCCGGTGGCCCCGAGGCCCGGGAACTCAGCGAACGCCTCACTGCCGCGCTTGAGTCCACCGTCCGGCTCGTCCTCCTCGAAGCCCTCTCCGACGCCGCCAGCGAGATCACCCTCGAGCTGGCCCCGGCGTCGGTGGAGGTACGGCTCCGGGGCCGCGATCCGGAGTTTGTGGTCACCAGCCCGCCCGCCGCCAGCGACTTCGAAGCCGTGACGGAACGGTCCAGCCAGCCGGCCCGGCAGGCCCCGGAAGAGTTCGACGGCGCCAGCACCTCGCGCACGACGCTCCGCCTTCCGGACCACCTCAAGCAGCAGGTTGAAGAGGCCGCCGGCTTGGAAGGCCTGTCCGTGAACTCTTGGCTGATCCGGGCCGTCGCGGACGCCCTTAGCGGGGGCAAATCCACCCAACACACCATTCGCCGCGATCCCGGCGAGCAGCACTTCACAGGATGGGCACGCTGATGACCACCTTCGAGACCCCCCAACCAATCGCTGTCGTGGTGGACGTGTCCGTCCGGGCCGACATTCTGGTTGTCGCCGGCAACCGCACGGACACCGTAGTCAACGTCCGGCCCCGCAAAGCCACCCGGGCCCTGGATATCAAGGCGGCGGAGCAGACCACCGTGGACTACACGGATGGACGCCTGCACGTAAGGCTGCGTCCGCAGCTCCGCCACACCTGGTTCGGCGACGGCGGCGCCGTGGAGATCACCGTGGAAGTGCCCATCGGCTGCAGCTTGGAGTTGAAGTCCGGCATGGGCGATCTCCGCGGCGAGGGCGAGTTCAGCTCCGCCGAACTGAAGACGGACATGGGCCACGTCCACCTCGATCACTGCACGGAACTCCGGGCCTACACGGGTATGGGCGATGTGACCGTGGAACGCGTCGCGGGGCGGGCCGAGATCAAGACCGGCTCGGGGAAGATCCGGATCCGGGAAATCGACGGGCCCGCCAGCGTCAAGAACGGCAACGGCAGCACGTACATAGTGGATGCCGCCGGTGAACTCAAGGTCAGTGCCGCCAACGGGAACGTCACCCTTCAACGGGCCGGCGACACCACCACCATCAAGGCCTCCAACGGCGACATCACCGTCGGCGAGGTGGCCCGCGGAACCCTCACCCTCCAGACCGCCGCAGGTTCGTTGGCCATCGGCGTCCGCGATGGCAGCGCCGCGTGGCTGGACCTCAGCACCAAGTACGGTCGCGTCCGCAACTGGCTCGACGCCACCACCGGGCCGAGCGAGACGGACGCCAAAGTGGAGATCCGCGCCCGCAGCGCCTATGGCAACATCACCGTGCGCCGCTCCCCCGTTCCCACGAAGTAACCCGGATAAAACCGGAAAACCCAGGCAAGGCCCAAGCAGCACCCAAAAACAAAGGAAAAGTCATGGCAAGCACCCCAACGGCCATCACCGTGGCCGGGCTGCGCAAGGCATACGGCAGCAAACAAGTCCTCGACGGCGTCGACCTCACAGTGCCGACCGGAACCGTCTTCGCCCTGCTGGGTCCCAACGGAGCCGGCAAAACCACCATCGTCCACATCCTCTCCACCCTGATCCGCGCCGACGGCGGGGAGATCGCGGTGGGAGGTTTCGACGTCGTACGCCAGGCCGATGAGGTGCGCGGCAAGATCGGGCTCACCGGGCAATTCTCGGCCGTGGACAGCCTGCTCACGGGAGAGGAGAACCTGGCGCTGATGGGCAGGCTCCGGCACCACCCGGCGGCCGAGATCAGCCGCCGCACCGCGGAGCTGCTCGAACGGTTCGACCTCGTGGAGGCGGCCAAGGAGCCGCTGGCCACCTATTCGGGCGGGATGCAACGCCGCCTGGACCTGGCCATGACCCTGATGGGCGATCCCGAAATCATCTTCCTGGACGAGCCAACCACGGGCCTGGATCCGCGCAGCCGCCGCACCATGTGGGACATCATCCGGAGCCTGGTTGCCCGTGGCGTCACCATTTTCCTCACCACCCAGTACCTGGACGAGGCCGACCAGCTGGCCGACAGGATCGCGGTGCTGGACCAGGGCAGGATCGTCGCCGAAGGCACTCCTGCCGAGCTGAAGCGGCTGGTCCCCGGCGGACACATCCGCCTCACCTTCGGCGACGTGGCCGCCTTGGAGCGGGCCGCCGTCGTACTCGATGCAAACAACCGCGACGACGACGCCCTCGCCCTGGAGGTGGCCGGCGACGACGGCGTCCGGTCCCTGAAGGACGTGCTGGATCGCCTGGAGCGCGCCGCGATCGAGGTCAGTGACCTCTCCGTCCACACCCCCAACCTGGACGATGTCTTCCTCGCCCTCACCAGCCAGAAGGAGAACGTACGATGAGCAGCCTCAGCTATGCCGCGTCCGATGCGGCCACCATGCTGCGCCGGAACCTCAAGCACGTGCAGCGCTACCCCTCGATCCCGCTGTTTGTGGCCGGGACCCCCATCATTTTCCTGTTGCTGTTCGTGTACGTGCTCGGCGGGACGCTGGGCTCGGGCTTGGGCGGCACGCGGGATGACTACCTCGCCTACATCGTGCCGGGCGTGCTGATGCTGACCCTCACCGGCGGCGCCACGGGCACCGCGATCTCGGTGGCCACGGACATGACGGAGGGCATCGTTGCACGCTTCCGCACCATGGCGATCTCCCGGGGTGCAGTGCTCACCGGCCATGTCCTGGGCAGCCTCATCCAGACCATGGCCGCCATGGTGCTGGTGGCCGCCGTGGCGCTGCTGATCGGTTTCCGGCCCACCGGCTCACCGGCCGGCTGGCTCGGAGCCTTGGGCGTGCTGACGCTGATCGCGTTCTCCGTGACGTGGCTGTCCGTGGCCATGGGCATCAACTCCAAGAGCGTCGAAACGGCCAGCAACCAGCCCATGATTTTCCTGCTGCTGCCGTTCCTGGGCAGCGGCTTCGTGCCCACGGCGTCCATGCCGGATGCCCTGCGCTGGTTCGCCGACGTGCAGCCGTTCACGCCCTTCATCGAAACGGTGCGCGGGCTCCTGATGGGCACACCGGTGGAGGCCGGCACCATGCTCGCGACACTGATCTGGTGCGCGGTCATGAGCCTGGGCGGGTACGCCTGGGCGCTGTGGCTGTACAACCGCAAGTCCGTCGGGGCCTAGCCAACCAGAAGTGCGGCGGCCTTCCTGCGGCGGGCCTTCGCCAGCCGGGTGCCGATCAGTCCCTGCCGGGGGCTGAACAGGTAGACGGCGGCGAACACCACACCCTGCGTGAGTACCACCATGGCGCCCGAAGCCGTGTCCAGGTAGTAGCTGAAGTAGATGCCGGCGATGGAGCACACCGCTGAAATCACCGGGGCGATCACCAGCATCCGGTTGAAGCGGTCCGTGAGCAGGTAGGCCGTGGCGCCGGGGATGATGAGCATGGCCACCACCAGCACCACACCCACGGTCTGCAGCGCCACCACCGACGTCAGCGCCAGCAGCCCCATCAGCAGCGCCCCCAGCCGTTTCGGCGAGAGCCCGATGGCGTGGGCGTGGGTGGGGTCGAACGCGTAGAGGGTCAGGTCCCGGCGCTTCAGGATCAGGATGACGAAGGCGACGACGCCGAGCACCAGCACCTGGATGAGGTCCGGGATGCTGACGCCCAGGAGGTTGCCGAAGATGATGTGGTTCAGGTCAGTCTGGCTGGGCGTGACCGAGATGAGCACCAGGCCCAGGGCAAACAGCGAGGTGAACACAATGCCGATGGCGGCGTCCTCCTTCACGCGGCTGGTGTTGCGGACGACGCCGATCAGGGTCACCGCGATCAGCGCGAACACCAGGGCGCCGAGCGCAAACGGGGCGCCTACGATGTAAGCCAGCACGACGCCGGGCAGCACGGCGTGGGAGACGGCGTCGCCCATCAGGGACCAGCCGATCAGCACCAGCCAGCAGCTGAGGACAGCACAGACGACGGCGGCGAGCGCGGTGGTGACGATGGCGCGGACCATAAAGTCGTAGCTCAGCGGTTCGAGCAGGATGTCGAGGAGTTCCATGGGTCAGCCCCTGCTCTCGGTGGTGGCGGGGTGGGCAGGTTCCGGGAGATCGCGGTTCAGCACATCCAGGCCGAACGCCATGGCCAGGTTCTCTGGCTGCAGCACCAGTTCCGGGGCGCCGTGCATCAGGACGCGGCGCATGAGCAGCACGGCTTCGTCGCACAGGTTGGGCAGCGCGTGCAGGTCGTGGGTGGAGATCAGGATGGTGCAGCCGTCTGAGGCGAGCTCGCGCAGCAGCCGGGTGATGGTGGCCTCGGAGCGCTTGTCCACGCCGGCGAACGGTTCGTCCAGGAGCATCATGGTGGCACCCTGGGCGATGCCGCGGGCCACAAAGGCACGCTTCTTCTGCCCGCCGGACAGCTGCCCGATCTGCCGCTCCGCGTACTCGCCCAGTTCCACGCGGTCCAGCGCCAGATCGACGGCGGCGCGGTCCGCCTTGGAGGGGCGCCGGGTGAAGCCCTGGTGCCCATAACGACCCATCATCACCACATCGCGGACGGACAGCGGGAACTGCCAGTCCACATCCTCGCTCTGCGGCACGTAGCCGATCCCGCCCTCCTTGCGCGCCCTGGTAGGTGACTGTCCGCCGATCAGCACGCGGCCGGCGTCGGGCTTGATCATTCCCATGATCACCTTGAACAGGGTGGATTTCCCGGACCCGTTCATGCCGATCAGGCCGCAGATCCGGGCGGCGTCCACGGTGAGCGAGGCGGAATCGAGCGCCAGGACCTCGCCGTAGTGGACGGTGACGTTTTCAACGAGGATGGCCGGGGAGCTCATTACTTCGCCCCTGCTGGGGCCCCGGTGGAAGTGCCGGCCAGGGCCTTGGTGATGACATCGGCGTCGTGCCTGATGAGGTCCAGGTAAGTGGGTACGGGCCCGTCGGCTTCGGACAGCGAATCCACGTAAAGGGTGCCGCCGAACTTCGCTCCGGTGGCGCCCACCACCTGCTGCATGGGCGCATCGGACACCGTGGATTCACAGAACACGGCAGGAACCTGGTTGGTCTTGACGTACTCGATGGCGCGGGTGATCTGCTGCGGCGTGGCCTGCTGTTCGGCGTTGACGGCCCAGATGTAGACCTCTTTGAGCCCTGCATCGCGGGCAAGGTAGGAGAAGGCGCCTTCGCAGGTCACCAGGGCGCGCTGGTTCTCCGGGAGGCCGGCGAGGCTTGCCTTCATCTCGTCCTGCACACCCTGCAGTTCGGCCTTATACGCGTCACCGTTGGCTTGGAATACCGCGGCGTTGTCCGGGTCAAGCTTGCTGAACGCCGTCACCATGTTGTCCACATAGATCTGCACGTTCACGGGTGACATCCACGCATGCGGGTTCGGTTTGCCCTGGTAGGAGTCCTCGCTGATGGACATGACCTCCACACCGTCGCTGACCACGGCGTGCGGCACGTCCAGGCCCTCCACGAACTGCCCAAACCAGGCCTCGAGGTTCAGTCCGTTGTCCAGGATGAGGTCCGCCTTGGCTGCCTTGCGGATGTCGCCGGGGGTGGGTTCGTAGCCGTGGATTTCGGCGCCTGCCTTGGTGATGGACTCCACCGTGAGCTTGTCCCCCGCAACGTTCCGGGCGACGTCGGCCAGCACCGTGAAGGTGGTCAGGACCACGGGCTTGTCACTGTCACTGTTGCCTGACGCCGCACCCCCGCACGCGGTAAGGGAGAGGGACAGAAGGACAACGGCGGCGGCGCCGGCAGCGCGGAGCGCCGCCGTTCCCCGGGCGAGGGTTCGGGCGGCGACTTTGGCGCGCCGAAACAAAAATTTAGGCATACCGAACATTCTACGCGACGCCGATCTGGCCCCGCAATGTGACGCCCACACCCCCCAGCGCCCGCCCCACGCCCCGTTGCTCTATCACTTTTGGTCGCTTTGCCCCCGGTTTGGGGACCAAAAGTGATAGCTCAACGGGTGGGAAAGGGGGAGCTAGGCTGAAGACATGGCCACCACACACCGGAAATCACCCGCGCCGCAGCCCGAGCTTTACCGGTTTTCCGCCCTTGATTTCACCGCCGTCGGCCTCTATGTGGCCGCGGCCGGGCTCTTCGCCGTGGCCGGGGAACTGCTGGTCCCGTTCATAAGCCAGCTTGCCCCCAGCCCGGCCGCGGCGTCGTACGCCGTGAACCTCATCTTCTACGGCTCGATCGGGATCCTGGCGCTGGCCGCCGCCCGCCGGGTCGTGGCCCGGGACCTGCGCGTGCTGGCCACCCGTCCGTGGTTCACGCTGCTGATGGTGCCCGCGGCGGTGGTGGCCATGATGATCCTCACGGCCGTGGTGGTGTCGGCCGGCGGCGGAGTGGAGACGTCAGCAAACCAAGCCGGGCTGCAGGCGCTGATGCAACAGGTCCCTGCCTGGCTGATGGTGCCGGTCCTGGTGGTGGTGGGCCCGTTTGTGGAGGAGTACATCTTCCGGCACCTGCTGATCGGCAAGCTCAGCCGCCGGTTCAACATCTGGCTGTGCTGTGCCCTCTCTGTGGTCCTCTTTGCCGGCATCCACATCGCAGGCCAGGAAGCCATCACGCTCAGTGCGTTGCTCCCCTATCTGGCCATGGGCGGCACGCTGGTGTTTGTCTACGTGTGGACCGGGAAGAACCTGATGTTCTCCTACTTTGTGCACGCGGCGAAGAACCTGCTGGCGGTCATCTTCATCTACGCCATCCCGCCCGAACTATTCGAGCAGTTGCAGCAGGTCCAGCCCTGACCCAACCAACGCGGGGTCACTTAAAGCCCATCCGGGCCCGTTTATTGGGCGCGAAGTGACCCCGCGTTGCGGTGAGGGGCCGCGTACCCTACCCCGAGGGCAACGAGTTCTGCATCAGCTGACCCGATTACTAGACTTGTCCGGTGAGCAACCAAATTCCCGCCAAGGTGTCCGACGTCTTTGACCCCACCCGCTGGCGCACCGTGTCCGGCTTCGACGACTTCCAGGACATGACGTACCACCGGCAGGTGGAGCGGGACGCCGACGGCACGATAACCAGGGACCTGCCCACCGTCCGCATCGCCTTCAACCGCCCGGAAGTCCGCAATGCCTTCCGCCCCGGCACCGTGGACGAGCTCTACCGGGCCATGGACCACGCCCGCATGACCCCGGACGTCGCCACGGTCCTGCTCACCGGCAACGGCCCTTCCCCCAAGGACGGCGGCCACAGCTTCTGCTCCGGCGGGGACCAGCGCATCCGCGGCCGCGACGGGTACCGCTATGCCGACGGCGAGACCCAGGAAACCATCGACCCCGCCCGCGCCGGACGGCTCCACATCCTGGAGGTCCAGCGGCTCATGCGGACCATGCCCAAGGTGGTTATCGCCGTCGTGAACGGCTGGGCTGCCGGCGGCGGGCACTCCCTGCACGTGGTCTCGGACCTCACCATCGCCTCGCGCCAGTACGGCAAGTTCAAGCAGACGGACGCCACCGTGGGAAGTTTCGACGCCGGGTACGGCTCGGCGCTGCTGGCCCGCCAGATCGGCCAGAAGTCCGCCCGCGAGATCTTCTTCCTGGCCCGCGAGTACTCCGCGGACGACATGGTCCGCATGGGCGCCGTCAACGAGGCCGTGGACCACGAGCGCCTCGAAGAGGTGGCCCTGGAATACGCCGCGGACATCGCCCGGCAGTCACCCCAGGCCATCCGGATGCTGAAATTCGCCTTCAACCTTGCCGACGACGGCCTGGCCGGCCAGCAGGTCTTCGCCGGCGAAGCCACCCGCCTGGCCTACATGACGGACGAGGCGGTGGAAGGAAAGGAAGCCTTCCTGGAGAAACGCGACCCGGACTGGTCCCGCTTCCCGCACTACTTCTAGGCACCACGTCTAGGCACAAACTTCCAAGCCGGCCGGCCTCCAGGCCCCGGCTGACTTCAAAGGCAGGACGGCACATGAATCTCGGAACCCAGACCATCGGTCCCACGGACATCGACCCGGTGCTCAAAGCCCTGGCCGCCGCCCTCCACGGTGAGGGACCCGCCGTCGAACTTTCCGCGGGCCCCAACGGCGAACTGGTGGTGGGACACACCGAGACGCCCGGCTGCGATGACGCCGTGGCGGTGGTCCGCACGTCCGGCTCGACGGGCGCGCCGAAGGCCACCATCCTGACCGTCGAGGCGCTGGCGGCCTCATCCATGGCCACCGCCCTGGCGCTCAAGGGCGAGGGCCAGTGGCTCCTGGCCCTTCCCGTGCAGTACGTGGCAGGCGTGCAGGTCCTGGTGCGGTCACTGTTCGCCGGCACGCGCCCGTGGGTGATGGACATGTCCGGCGGTTTCACCCCCGAGGCGTTCACGGCCGGCGCCCTGGAGCTGACCGACAAGTTCCGCTTCACCTCGCTGGTCCCCACACAGCTCCAACGCCTCCTGGAGGCGCCGTCGCCGGAGACCCTGGCCGTCCTGCGGCGGTTCAACGGCATCCTGCTGGGCGGCGCACCGGCGTCGGCCGGGCTGCTGGACGCCGCCCGCGAGGCCGGCGTCAGGGTGGTCACCACGTACGGGTCCGCGGAAACCTGCGGCGGCTGCGTGTATGACGGCGTGCCGCTGGAAGGTGTCCGGGTCCGGGTGGCCGACGACGGCCGTATCCTGCTGGGCGGCGACACTGTGGCCGCCGGGTATGTGGATGCGCCCGAAGCGACGGACACGTTTTTCGAGGAGGACGGCGTCCGCTGGTACCGCACCAATGACCTCGGCACGCTGGACGCGGACGGCCGGCTCACCGTGCTGGGCCGCGCCGACGACGTCATCATCACCGGCGGCGTCAAGGTCTCCGCCGCGCATGTGCAGGAAGAGCTGGAAAAGTCCGACGGCGTCGTGGCGGCTTTTGTGGCCGGCGTCCCGTCAACGGAATGGGGCCAGGCCGTGGCCGCTTTTATTGCGCTCGACGCCGCTGCCTCTGGCGCCACCGCGGACTCAGGTGCGGCCGGCACGCCCGCCGGGGATCACGCCGTCGTACTCAAGGAGGAATGGCACCGGCGGCTGGGCCGCCTGGCGCCGAAAACCGTGCTGGCTGCCCCGGAACTGCTGATGCTTCCCAACGGCAAGCCGGACCGCCTGGCGATGATCGAACGGCTCAACGCGCTGCATCAGGGAAAGTAGAGTAGAGCTGCACCGGCGGCCCGTTCGCGGCCGCCACCACCGTTTCACCGTTCTCCCGACCCAACACGAGGTACTGACCGTGGCCACAGCCGCACAATGGATCCAAGGCGCCCGCCTCCGCACTTTGCCGGCCGCCATCGCCCCGGTACTGATCGGCACCGCCGCGGCCTACGAGCTGGATTCGTTCCGCCCCGTTAATGCCGTGCTGGCCGCCCTGGTGGCGCTCCTGCTGCAGATCGGCGTGAACTACGCCAACGATTATTCCGACGGCGTCCGCGGCACCGACGAGGACCGCGTGGGACCGCTGCGGCTGGTGGGTTCCGGCGCTGCCCGGCCGGAACACGTCAAATATGCAGCGTTCGGGGCCTTTGCCGTGGCTATGCTGTTCGGCCTGGCGCTGGTGGTGATCACCCAGAGCTGGTGGCTGATCCTGGTGGGAGTCGGCTGCGTCATGGCCGCCTGGGGCTACACCGGCGGCAAGAACCCGTACGGCTACATGGGCCTGGGCGACGTTTTTGTGTTTGTCTTCTTCGGCCTGGTGGCAACGCTCGGCACCACCTACACCCAGGCCGGCCAGGTCAACCTGCCGGCCGTTATCGGCGCGATCGGCACCGGTCTCATTGCCTGCGCCCTGCTGATGGCCAACAACGTCCGCGACATCCCCACCGACATCCACGCCGGCAAAAAGACCCTGGCCGTGCGCCTGGGCGACAAACACGCCCGCGAAAGCTACGTGCTGATGCTGGCCGTGGCCATCCTGCTGGTGGTCATCCTGGCTCCCGGGCGGCCGTGGATGCTGATCGTGCTGCTGCTGATCCCGGCCTGCCTGATGCCCTCCTGGCTGATGATCAACGGCCGCAAGCGCAAGAGCCTCATTCCCGTGCTGCAGCAGACCGGCCTGATCAACCTCGGCTACAGCCTGCTGTTCTCACTGGGACTGGTGCTCAGCCACGGATTCTAGGCCGAATCGGGGCGGGGTCCAGGACTCGGGCTCTAGGACTCGGGCGTCTTCGGGGCCGGTGTTCCGGTTTCGGGTGCCTTCGTTTCGGGTGCCTTCGGGCCGCTGTTCCGGATGGTGACATCCGGGTTGGCGTCCAGGAGGCTATCCTCGGCTTCGGCGTCGGCCACCTCGCTTTCACTTCGCAACGGCTTGGCCTTGCCGGAGAGCCGTCCGTGAATGGCGGCAGCGGCGGCGTCGCGCTGTTTCTGGAAGAAAAGGTAGCTGACCGCAAACGCGATCAGCGCTGCGCAGATGACTGACAGCACCGCCCCCAGCTTCAGGAACATAAAGAGCACAAAGAGCGGCGCAAACAGCGCCAGCCGGATCAGGGAGTATTTCAGAAAAGCCACGGTACAAGTTTAGCCGCCCTGCCTGAACGCCCCCGGCCTGCGGACGATAGACTTAATGGCATGCTCTTCCGTGTGGTTCTGGCCGTCGCAATACTCGTCATCTATGTGTATGGCCTGGTGGACGTGATCCGTACTGACCGCCGCCTCACCCGCGGAATCTCCAAGCCGGCCTGGCTCATCGTGGTGACTGTCCTGCCGGTGATCGGTGCCATCCTCTGGCTGCTGATCGGCCGTCCGCGTGACTCAGCCCCGGTCCGCCAACCGCGCAGCCACCCCACCGCGCCGGATGATGATCCCGATTTCCTCCGCAATTTGGAGAGGCGCCGCCGGAACCAGGCCGAAGCCGCCCGCCTCAAGAAGCTCCAGGATGACCTCGAGGCGAAGGCCAAGGCCGACGGCGGTCCCGCTGGCACCGGACAGGACAACGCCGGTACGCGGGGCAAGGGTGGGATCGGCCACGAGGAAGCCGGCGATGCCAGCACGGGAGACACGGACACCCACGATACCGGCGACGTAAAGTAGCAGAAACATGGCCCAGCACCCCGACGGAGAATCCCAACAGCCAGTTGCACCCGCCGGGGCTGCCACGCCCCCTCTGCCGCCGCCGCGGCCCGGGCTATCCTACGCCGCGCCGGCGCCCATCGTTGTCATTCCGCCGGCACCGCGGAGCGTCCGCCTGGCGCGGACCTTTTGGCTGCTCAGCTTCGTTGCCGGCCTCGCCGTACTCATCGGTTCCTTCCTCACCCTCGACTCACACCTGGAGCGGCTCCGCACCGTGGTGGACCAGATGTCCCCCGGCGGCGGACCTGACGCTGTGACCACGTCCGCGGCCATTGTTTTCTGGGGCAGCCTGGGCGCCCTGCTGCTGGTGATCCTGCTCGAAGCGGCGGCGCTGGCTATTTTCTCAGCGCGCCGCGGCTGGTCCCGCTGGCTGATGATCCCGCTGCTGGCCGGGCAGGTAATGGTCATGGTGGTGGCCGCGGCTTTCCTCGTCCCCGAGGGCGACGCCGGCAGTTACGTTGTGATGCTCTGGGGAGCCCAGCTACTCCTTGCGTTCCTCGGCCTGGTGGCGGTTTTTGTGCCGTCGGCGGGCGGGTGGCTCAAGGCAGCGCGGATCCAGTCGGCGCAGGTCAGGCCGGCGCGGACGCGGCAATAAGGGCTGACCTCAGGCGGACTGCGGGTGGAGCTGCAGGGCCGAGCATTCAGCCACAACGCCCTCACAGCTGCGCATCACCACGCGGCAGGCCTCCACGGCTGAGCGCTCCGTCAGCGGGTTTTCCGATACCGTCCGCCACCGGGTTAGGAAGCGGCGGGCTTCGGCCAGGACTACGTCCGGTCCGGCATCCGGAGCCAGCCCCATCCTCAGGGCGGGCGCCGCACCCCAGCCGCCGACCAGCATTTCGGCCTCCGCCGCCAATTCATCGCTGAGGGATACCCCCGTGGTACGGATCGTGGCGAGCAGGCGGAGCTCACGGAACTCATGGGCGTTGGCCTGAAGGCGTTCCAAGGCTGCGGCCAGGCGGCCGGCCCCCTCCCTGGGCGCGCTGCGCAGCAAGCTTTCCACTCCCACCAAGGCAGTACGGGCTTTGAGGGCATCCCCGCGGGCCTGGAACTGCCGGGCCACAAGGTGCAGCAACGGGTCCAGCCCGCTGCGCCGGGCCAGTTCATGCGCCAGTGGCGTGGGTTCCGTGAAGCCACTCCGAATCAGCACTACGCCCAGCCGTATCCCAAACAGCCCGAACCGCTCAAGAAGGGAAGCCCGGGCTTCGGCGCCCAGGCTTTGCGGGACACTGGCCCTGATGAACCTGTCCGCCGAGAGCAGCATCCGCTCCCGGGCCGACCGCTCCATGCCGGCCAGGACCTGCATGGACTCGAAGTCCGACTGGCGCATGCTGCGTGCGCTTTGCGCCAGCAGCCCGGCCACCGGGACCACCCCCAACGCCAGCTTCCGCAGGCTGTGGTCCCGGCGGTACCGGTCAGCGATGTCACCCGCGGAGAGCAGCGAATCAATGCGGCCCGCACCGATCTCGTCGGCACGGGACAGCACGGCAAGGGCGTTCACGGTTCCCGACCTACCCGCCTCGGTATCCCTGAAGGATTCGAGGAACCGCAGGTCCGAGGCGTGCATGTGGCGCATGAGGTAGATGATGGCATCAGCCTCGGAGGGCGCGTCCACGGGGATGAGGAAATCGGTGGACCGGGCAGAGACGTCTTCGGACAACGAGGCAATTCCCGGGGTGTCTATCAGGGTGAGCTCGCGCAGGGCCGGCGAGGGCCACTCCACCACCAGCCGTTCCATGTCCTCGGCGCGGGCGTTGCCCAGGACAAACACCAGGCGGCCGTCCACGCGCTTCAGCGGCAGGATATGCGGTTCACCGGCAATGGGGTAGGCCGTGATCCGCGGCGTGTGCCCGTAGCGGTACCAGGTCACAATCTTTGTGCATTCCCCGGTGTCGGTCGGGGCGATCTCCTCCCCGATGATGGCGTTCAGCAGCGTGGATTTTCCCGCCTTGACCATGCCTGCCACAGCGAGCCTGAGGGGCTCGGACAGCCGCCGGGCATAAGTCTCCAATGCCGCAGCCGCAGCGGGGTCGTCCGCATACACAAGCAGGGCGTCCTGGATCAGGTCCGCCACTCCCGCGCTGATGGACTCCTTCATCTGCCCGCCGCAACCACCGGCGCCGTGCCCACCGACTGGCTGCCCGTCGTCGGACTTCCCGACGCCGGGCTTCCCGACGCCGGGTTTCCCGTCGCCGTGCCTCGCCCGGCCGGAGACTGCGCGGCCTGCGGCCCCGGGGATTGGGCCACTTCGGCGGCCACCAGGCCGGCGGCATGATGCAGGGCGTCCACCTTCTTGAGCTCGGCCTTGATCTCGCGGATGCGGATGTCCTTTTCCAGCGTGTAGGTGGTGGCTGCCTTCTGGGCCGCCGCCACCGAATCCGCCAGGGAGCGATGGTGTTCGTCCGCGATTTCCGTGAAGTGGTCCCGGGTTGAACGCTGCACCAGCCGGAGCCGGTCCTTGAGCTGCTTGCCCACCTGGAAGGTGACATCGTCCAGCTGCCGGCGGACCAGCGCCTTGGCTTCGGCCTGCCGGCGCTTCAGCCGTGCTTCCTTGTCCTCGCGGTACGCCTTGCGGCCCAGCAGCAGGCCCGCGCCCACTGACAGGGGATTGATCAGTGCCATGCCGAAAATCCCGGTCAGGAGCCCGAACATCAGCACGCCGCCGTAGGATCCGCGCATGCCGATCAGGACCTTCTGCAGGGGGTTGATGTGCCCGTCGTCGAGCCTTGGCATGTTGTCCACCGGGTCCAACGCGTCGTCGGTGTCCGAGATGTGGAGCACCGGCAGGGCCACTTCGTCCTCTGAAAAATGCTCCGCCACTTGTGCGGCCAGCCACTGCGCGCGTTCGCTGGTCCACACAAACGTGTCCGAGATCGCAGCGGCGGCGCACTCCTCGAGCCACGCGGAAAACTGGGTCCAGGTGGGGCCGGGATCGCCCTGGTCAATAGCGGCCTCGGCTTCGCGCTGGATGCGCCGCAGGCGGTCCCGGAGGTCGTACTCCATGTCCGCGATCAGGTCGCCGATGCCGTCGTTGAGCGTAATCTGCCACCGGGCGGAACGTTTGCGCAGCTCATCGGCCTGTGACTTCGCCTCCTCCAGCCCTGCAATCATCCGCGGCGTCCCCTCAGGATCCTCAAGCGCTCCCAGCTCGGACCGCAGGGACAGGCGCAGGTTCTCAGTCACGGAGAGCAGGTCCTGGCTGACGGAGCGCCGTTGCAGCCGTTCCGCCTTCCCCACAATTTCATTCCGGAGGTGGCCGATCAGCACGGGGAAACCCGACTCGGCGTTGAGTTCGCTGTCCTGCAGGCGTGCAGCCTCCAGCCGGAGATCCGAGGAAACCGCGAACAGCGGGATGTCCGGCGCCACCTGCGCGAGCTGGGCACGGTCCATGGCCTCCACACGCCGCCAGTCCGGATACAGGTCCGTTTTGGACAGGATGCCCGCAACGCTCGGGGTGATCCGCATGGCCTGGCGCAGGAACCGCATTTCGGGCTCGGTGTATTCCTGCGAGGCATCTGAAACCAGCAGCATGGCGTCCGCTGTGGGCAAGGCTGTGAGGGTGGTCAATGTGTGCGAGGAGCCCAGTCCCCCCACACCGGGCGAATCGATGACCGTCAGCCCACCGCCCAGGACCTTGCGGGGCAGGAAAACTTCGGCCGCTACCAGCTTCTTGACGTTTCCGGGGTTGCCCCGCTCGGAAACGTAAGCCGCCAGGTCCGCTATGTTGATGGGCTGCCGCTCCAGTGCGGCGTCGTCGCCGGGCTCTGTGCCGGCTTTGGGCAGCAGGATGGCGGCGGACGCGGGTTCCCCGTGGCGGACCACGGTGGGCACCGAGGTGGCGATGTCGTCGTCGACAGGGCACACCGGGGCGTTCACCAGGGCGTTGATAAGTTTGCTTTTTCCTTGCTTGAATTCCCCCACCACGATCACGCGGATACTCGGATCCTTCAGCCGGCGCAGGGTCTGGTCCAGGCGTTTCCGCAGGTCCGCGCGGTCCCCTGTCCCCACCAGTTCGATGCCCTGCTCCACCAGCAACGCCAGCTGGCCGGCGTTCATGGGCACCGGCGCACGTCCAGGGCCTCCCGGTCGTTGCGATTCAGCCATGATCTGTCCTTTGCAGCAGGGGTGCGGGTGGGGCGGGTGATAATCCGCGAAGAGCCCGGCAGGAGGTCGATGGCCTCCTGCCGGGCGCTCCCGGTACCCGGAACTTGATGTTTATAGGCTGATCTCCGAATCTTCGACCGCGACGTCGGTGTCCACAACCACGTCAGTGTTCGTCGAGTTGTCCTCGGTGGAGTTGTCCTGGAAAGAATCCTCAACCACAACCTCCACCGGGTTGAAGGAATCAACCACCTCCACTTCGGTGGTCTCCGCCTGCGAGTTGTCGTTGAAGGAGTCCTCAACCGCAACCTCGGTGTTGGTGGTGTTATCCGAGTTGTCCTGGAAGGAATCCTCAATCGCAACATCGGTGGTGGAGTTGTCTTCGATGGAGTTGTCCGAGTTGTCGTTGACTTCGACGGTGTTGTCCTCGGTGGAGTTAGCGGAGTTGTCCTGGAAGGAATCCTCAATCGTCACCGAGTTGTCTTCCGAGTTATCCACGGAGTTATCCGAGTTGTCCGAATTATCGGAGTTATCGGAGTTGTCCGAGTTGTCGTTGAACGAATCAGCGACATCAAGGTCAACGTCGGTGTTGAACGAATCGGCCACATCCAGATCGCGGTTGCCGATGTTGATGTCGCCGCCGGCGGTGATCGAGTTGTCCGTGGAGTTGTCCGTGGTGTTGTCCGTGTTGTAGGAGTCGGTGGTGTTGTAGGAGTCCCGGACGTTGTTGTCGTCGCCGGCAGCCAGGGCCTTATCGCCGGATGCGATGACAGCCTCGTTGTCGAACCACTGGTTCACGTCGCCGTCGGCCCAGATGTTCTGGTTGACCGACTGGTCCGTGATCGTGTCCCGGTCATCCACCGTTGAGGTGTAGGAGTAGTTGTTCACCACGTGGTGCAGCTGCTGGACAGCGTGGGCGTGATCGTCATGCTGGTCGTGCCCCGGAGTGTGTCCTGAGCCGCCGCCTGCAGGAGGCAGGGTGTGGCCGGCGCCGCCGATGCCTCCGGTCCACGAGGTGTTCCCGCCGGTGTTGTACTCCCGGTCGAAGGAAGAAGCGTTGACAGTGATGGGTGCGTAGTCCAGGACAACCGGCATCGCGGCGTCAACATCGGCGGAGCAGACTTCGCGCAGGCCGGCACCCTCGAGTGAACGCTCCGGATCGTGCAGGAACTCCTGGGCAGCGGCGGGGTTGTTGAACAGGCCCATGAGGAACTGGACGAGCTGGTTTGCGAGTGTAGGCATTGGATGGTCCTCAAATCTTCTCGGAGTTGTGGATCGCCAGGCCTCGGCGCCGGGCTTAAATCAAACCTAAGGTCCTTCGTAGGGGCCGGGCATCGGGTTGTGTCCCCGTACCCGGATGCCCCGCATTAGGGGTTTGCCTGTTTCGTGGCTAGGGGCAGCAGTGGCTCCGTCCTGGCCCGGATGATCTGCAGTTAGCGCCAGCCTCAGGCGGACCAACAGATCGGAGCGGTTTTCGGCCCCAAGCCTCCGCCGCATCCTGGCAATGTGATGTTCAGCGGTCCGGGGGGAAATGTAGATGGCTTCGCCGATTTCCCGGTACGTCTTCCCTTCCAGGACCAACCGCGCCACTTCCTTTTCGCGTTCGCTGAGCCCCGAGGCGTCAGGATGCGCGCCATGGTTGTTCTCGGCGGCGCCGCGGCGTACTTCCGGTGACGGCCCGGCGGGTGGCCCGGTGGTTCCACCCTGCGGGTGGAGGTCCCTGGCGCAGGCAAGGAGCCGCATCATGTCCCTGCGCTCGTCTGCCTGCGCGGCCGCATGTCCTGCCAGCCGGGCCCCTTCCCATGGCATGCCCACCACTTTCAGTCCCCGGGCTGCGTTCTCCACATCCGTCGCCTGGAACCGGCCGGCCAGGACGCTGACCCAGGCCTTGCCTGCGGCGGCGAACACAGCGGCCATGTGACTGTATTCCGAGGCCCGCACCAGCGCTGCTGCGTGCGGGGCAAGGTCGGCCGGGCTCTTGTTCAGCAGGGCAGCCTGGACCGCCGCCCAGTGAAGCGGGACGGCCCACAGGGGCGGCTCCCCCAGCTTGGTCAGCAGGACCCACGCTTCATCCAGATAATGCGCGACGCGCCGTGTCTCCCGCAACCGGGCGGCAGCAATCATCAGTTCGCCCCACGGCAGCAGGCTGTAAAGGTCGACGGCGGTGTGCAGCATCGCTTCGCGGGCGCGCTCCCAGGCCATCACCAGGTCATGGACGTCGCCGCTGCGCCGCGCAAGGCCCACTTCCAGGGCCGCGCACAGGAACTCGTCCCTGGGCACCAGCGGCCAGTGGTTGGCTTTGGAGGCTTCGTTGATGGCCAGCCGTGCTTCGCCAGCATCGTCCTGCTGCATGGCCGACCACGCCTGCAAGAGGTGGAGCCGTGGCTTGGCGGCGTCACCGCCCTGCCTCGCTGCGACGGCGGAGCGGATGATGGTGTCCGCTACGTGGGATTCACCGCTGTAGAGGGCCAGTAACGCGGCCAACGCTCCAGGGGTGTCCGGAAGGGGTAGCGCCGAACCGGACGCGTTGAGCATGTCCGAAGCATGGATCAGCAGGGGAAGGCCCTTGTGTGGATCCCGCTCCATCGACTCCATCACGCCCTTGCCCGTTTGCGAAAGCGCCACCGCCAGTAAGGTGGGCGACACCGGTGCCGACCCGGCGGGAAAGGCCTCTTCCGCGCCTGCCCGGTCGCCGCTGCCGATCATGGCCACCGCGGCAAGCGGGGCGGACCGGCCCATGTTCGCCGGACCAAGCCAGGCATAGAGGTCGGCACTGCGGACCAGCAGCCCGCGCTGTGCCCAGACGGAAGCAGCAACATCCACGCCAAGTCTGACATCCGGCGGATCAGAGCTCACCAGGAGCCCGTCAATAATCCGGCCGGCGGCGTCAAGGTCGCCCGTGGCGGCTGCGGCCTGGGCTCGGCGGGCAGCGATGCGCAGTTCGTTCGCCCCTGCCAGCAGCGCTTCGCTGTACAGCTGGGCGGCCAGACCGGGGTTGTGCTGCAGCGCTTTGTCCGCTGCGGCTTCGAGTTCGGCGGCGACCCTCGGGTCCGCCAGTCCGCCCCTCGCCAGCTCGCGGGCAAGGTCGCCGAAGGGCTGGCCCTCGGCCGAAACAAAACCAACGAGTTCCCGCTGCAATGCATGCACACGGGCTGTGGGCGTGCCGTTCAGGAGCGCGTGTTGGGCGGGGCCGACGACTGTCCCGTCGGCAAGCAGCAGGCCCGAGGCCTCGGCGCGGTTTACCACGGCGTCCAGGCCCGGACTGTCAGGGCTTTCCAGCTTGTGCGCGAAATCACCGGGCAGCGGACCGGGCAAGGTGAACCCTACGGACAGCGCCAGCAGGAGTTCACGGACTGCCGCATTCTCGCCCCGCAACTGCTGTGCCATGTCAGCGGCACCGGCGGGAGCCGACGTCCCTGCCTCGTGCAGTTCCCGTTCGGGCTGCGTATGATCGGCGGCCATGCCTCAGACCGCCGGTTCGGTGGTTGGGACAGGATCCGTGGTGGGGGACGGTTCCGCGAACGGGTCGGGCGCCGGCGCAGAGGCCGTCGTCGGATCGGGCTCCGGCGCAGGTGCCGACGACGGCTCGGGAGCCGGGCCGGTGGTCGGATCGGGAGCCGGGTCAGTGGTCGGATCCGGCGCAGGGTCGGTAGTCGGATCCGGAACTGGGTCAGTGGTCGGATCAGTGGTCGGATCCGGCGAAGGGTCGGTAGTCGGATCCGGCGCAGGGTCGGTCGTAGGATCCGGGGCCGGGTCAGTGGTCGGATCAGGTACAGGATCGACGGGCAATGGGACCAGGTCCGGCGGCGGGTCCGTCGTCGGGTTGGTCACCGGACCCGGGGTGGAGCCTCCGGAACCCTGTGCAGGCTCACCAGAAGTGCCCGTCCCGGCACCGGCCCCGCCGGCGGCTGGTTGGCCTGCTTCGGTAGGTGGCCTGCTGGTGGACGAGGCAGCAATGTCCAGTCCCGTGGAACTGGCCGGCGCGCTGCTGTCCTGCAGCTGGGCGCTGGCTTCAATCCCATGCACGGGTAGCTGCGCCGCGCCTGCTCCTGCCGCGCCTACTCCTGCCGCGGGGCCACCGGAGCCAGGTCCGCCGGTTCCGTCAGGAGGAGCAGCGCTTGGGGTGTCCTTCGCCGCATCTGCCGGCGGGGCGAGCATCGCCGAGAGGCTGCCGAGTCCGTCCGGGCTCTGGGCTGCAGTCGCTGTCAGCCCGGTGAAGAGCGCCACTACCGCTGCTACCGCAGTCAGCCGCACGGTCGAACGGGGCCCGTGCGCGCCGCCCTTGCGCCCGGCAGCATGGGCACCGGTGGCATGGGCACCGGCGGCGAGTGCTGCAGCACCGGCGTCGGCATGCCGGGACCAGCTGGCTCGTCGGCCGGCAGCTCCATGATGCCCGTCAGCCTGCGTGAGTACGACGGCGTCAGCCAGCTGTGCGGTCATGGCAGCGGGCTGCGCGGCCCCCTCCGGCTGAGCGCGAAGGGCGGCAACCGCCGCGCCGAGGCAGATGGATGACTTCGGATCGGCGTCCACGGCGATCGGCCGGTCCAGCTGCTCCGAAATCAGCTGTGCCACCAGGGGAATGCGCGATGAGCCGCCGATGAGAAGCACCGCGGACAGGTCGTCCGGGGTGAGCCCCAGGTCCTGCAGGGAACGCTCCAGGGCGTCCACTGTTTCCCGGATGGGCTCGCTGATCATCGCCTCGAAGTCGGACCTGACCAGCCGCACCTGCTGCTGGATTCCCGGCAGCAGCACCGAAATGCTCGCCTCGCTGTCCGCGGACAGCGCCTCCTTGGCTTCAACACACTCCCGCCGCAGGCGCGAGAGGGCCGCCAGGGCGCCGGGCGCCGACGGGTCAAGATTGGCCAGGCCCTGCCCGGCGTGATCGGCAACGTACCGCAGGACGGCTGCGTCGAAGTCGGCGCCGCCCAGCCCCTCGATCCCTTCGGGCCGGCCCAGCAGTTCAAAGTGGCCGGCGTCCGTTTTCTTCAGGACGGCGGTGTCAAAGGTCCCGCCACCGAGGTCGTAGACGGCGATGGTACTGCCATCCTCTACCCGCACCTGGGCGGCGTAGTGCAGAGCCGCCGCTTCCGGTTCGCTGATCAGCGTGACCTTGGTCAGGTCTTTTGAGGCCAGGGCGGCGAGGATGAGCTGCGTTCGGTGCGCACCCCAGGAGGCAGGGTGGGAAAGGATAATGTCCGACGGCGGCGCTCCCTCGCGTTCTTCAGCCCGGTCTGCGACCCATCGCGCCATAGTGGCGAAGACGTCCTCAGCAGGGAGGGAAAGCGTGCCGACGGCAAAGGGGACGTCGTCTCCGACCCGCCTTTTGAACTCCCGCACCACCCGCTCCGGGGAATCAAGGCCGCGGCGCTCGGCCGCCTCCCCCACCAGGATGGGGCCTTCCTCGGGGTAGTAAACCACCGAAGGCACAGCCGTTCCGCGGAGCCCCAGAGGCAGGCTCTCCGGAACACTTGAAGCGTCGTGATTAATTCGAACTATGGCGGCGGCGGTGAAACTGGTCCCGACGTCCACGGCGAGAACATAGTTCATGGGCACCTCGGCAAAAAACGCAGCTAGCTGTCTGCGAGCTTCATCACTGACAACTCCCACCAAGGTAGCATCACCGTCTGCGGGGCAACACCCTTATTCATACATCGATTGGCGTATCAGTCGACCGTTGCCAAGGACAGCCGGAGAAACCCCAGTTCAGAGGCCCGAATAGGAGTGCAGACCGTTAAAGAACTGGTTGACGATGGTGAAATTGAAGACCACGCAGAGGTAGCCGACGATCGACAGCCACGCGGCGCGGGTGCCGGTCCAGCCGCGCGTGGCGCGGGCGTGCAGGTAGCCCGCGTAGACCACCCAGATCACGAAGGTCCAGACTTCCTTGGTGTCCCAGCCCCAGAACCGGCCCCAGGCTTTTTCAGCCCAGATGGCACCGAACATGAGCGTGAAGGTCCAGCCGATGAAGGCGATGGCGTTGATGCGGTAGGACAGGTTTTCCAGGCTCAGTGCCGAGGGAACCAGGCGCATAAAACCAAGCTTGTCAGCACCACCGGCTGCCACCGTCTTTTGCCGGTGGGACTGCACCAGTTGCAGGGCGGACATGGCGAACGTGAGGGTGAAGAGTGCGGAGGAGAGCACCGCGATGGAGACGTGGATGATCAGCCAGTAGCTCTGCAGCGCAGGGACCAGGTGGCCCACGGGGGTCCAGTAAGCAACCGAGGCGGCCACCAGCATGATGATGGCCAGGCCCACCACAAACGTGCCCAGGAACCGCAGGTCGCGGCGGATCAGCACCAGCAGGAAAACCGCCACCGCCACAAAGGCGCCGGTGGTCAGGAACTCGTACATGTTGCCCCACGGCACCCGGCCTGCACCCACGGCACGCGTGATGACGCCGGCAGCATGGATCAGCACACCGAGAACGGTGAGGGCAACGGCGACCCGCGCCGGAACGCGGCGTTCCGCCGCATAGCGCATATCGGCGTCGGCCGTCTGCCCTGCCCCGGAAGCGTCGCCGCCCCGCTTGGCCACGGACGACGACGGCCGCTCGGCCCGTCCCACGGGTCCGGCCAGGTGCGAGTCCACCCTGTCCGTTGCCACACTGTCGGCTGCCGCGGCAGAACCAGCAGACGCACCAGCAGACGCACCGGCGCCGGCCATCGCGGGCACCTTGGTCCCGGCAGCCTCGGCCGCCTTCAGGTCAATGGCGCGCAGTGCCCTGCTGCTCTTCGCGAGGTCCCAGGCGAAGGCGATGAAGGCCACGGTGTACGTGCCGGCTGCGAGCAGCATAAACAGCTCGCTGTACTGGCCCATGGTTTCGTTAATGGCGAACGGCATTACTGGTCCTTTTTCGGCCCGGTGGGGCCCGCTGGGGTGGTGACAGAGTCTGCGCCATTATCGCCCTGGCGGCTGGGAGTTTGCTGGGTGACGCTGGAGTCGGAACCGTCAGCAGATTCGCCGGAATCGGAATCCGCAAGCTGCCACTCTTCGGACAGCAGCTTCCTGACGGCAACCGCTTCCGCGGCGAGCCGGTGGTCCTCACCGCGGGCAAGCAGGCCATACTCCACCATGGTGCGGCCGTCCTCGTGGGTCCCGGTCCGCACCCAGACGCGGCGCCGGTTCACGTAGAGCGAGACGATCAGGCCGCCCACGGCCAGCAGCGCGAAAATGAGGGCGTAGAGCTGGCCCGGGTTGTGGTGGATGTCCACGCCCACGTACCGCTTCACGCTGTCAAAGCTGATGCTGCCCTTGCCGTCCGGCAGGGTGTAGGTGCTGCCCGGAGCCAGGGTGATGCCGCCGGCGTCCAGGTTGCGGGCGTTCAGCGGCGTGAGGTCACTGACGTCGAGCTCAAAGACGTTCTGCGGCGAGCCAGCGTCCAGGCCTAGGTCCCCGAAGTACGAGTTCAGGGTCAGCTGCGGGTTGAAGAGGTCCGGATCGCCGCTGAAGGACACCCCCTCCTCGGTGATAAACGCCGTGGGCAGGAAGAACCCCACGAAGCCCAACTGTTCGGGACGTGCGTCGGGGACCTTGATCACCAGGGACGAGTAGTAGTTGTCACCCTGGAGCTTGGCCACCACGGGACCCTGCATGGCCACGTTGCCGGCGCCGTCACGGATGGTCACCACGGGCGCGTAGCCGTTGCCGGTGAGGTAGATGCTGGTGCCGCCCAGGGTCACGGGATCGTTGACCTTCAGGACTTCCTGCTTGGCGGGCGAGTCCGGGGTTTCCCGCGTGGTGACTTCGGCGTTGAAGTCGATGGGCTGGCCGATTTTTCCTGGTGATTCGCGGTCAAACAAGACGTCGAATTTGTCCAGCTGGATGGAATACGGTTCCAGCTGGCTGGACTGGAAGTTGGTGCCGGGGGTGAACTGGTCGTAGCCCACCAGGGTGTTCACAAAGGTATCGCCCTCCACCAGGATGCGCTGGCCGCTGTAGCCGAACAGGCCGCCCACGGCCACCGAAACCAGCACGCCGATCAGCGACGTGTGGAACACCAGGTTCCCCACTTCCTTGGCAAAGCCGCGCTCGGCACCCAAAGACGGCCGCGCGCCGTCGTCGTCCCTCACGTCAACGCGGTAGCCGCGCTTCTTCAGCACCCCGGCGGCGCTGCGGATGGCGTCCGACGCCGGGAGGCCGGCGTCGGCGGGAACCACCAGGGTGCCGTACTCGGGGAGGCGGGAGAGACGTTTGGGGGTCCGCGGCGGCTGGGAGCGCATGGCCCTGTAGTGGGCGATGGCGCGCGGGACCACGCAGCCGATCAGCGAGGTGAACAGCAGGATGTAGATGGCCGAGAACCAGGCCGACGAGTAGACGTCGTAGAGCTGCAGGGTATCCAGCAGCTTCCCGTAGTCCGGGTTGTCCTTGATGTACTGCGTCACGATGGACGGGTTGGCCGGGCGCTGCGGGAACAGCGAACCGGGCACCGCGGCGACGGCCAGGAGCAGCAGCAGGAACAGCGCCGTGCGCATGCTGGTCAGCTGGGTCCAGGCCCAGCGCAGCATCTCCACCGGCCCCAGGACTGGCAGCGCCGCCTCGGTTTTGGCGGCGGCAACGGGTGCCGGGGACTTCTTGTTTGCTTTCACGCGCTCGCTCATCAGATCGGCAACTTCACATCGGTTTGGAACCAGTACTGCAACTCGGTGACCCAGGTGCCCCAGATGCCGCTGGCCATCAGCAGGCCGAGCACCACCAGGATCCCGCCGCCGATCCGCTGGATGGCCAGGCGGTGCGTGCGGAAGAAGGACATCACGCCCATGCCGCGCCGCACCGCCAGGGCGATCAGCAGGAACGGGATGCCCAGGCCCAGGCTGTAGACAAACGCCAGGAGGGCACCCTTGGCTGCGGAGGAACCGCCGGACAGGCTCAGGAGCTGGACGGCAGAGTAGGTGGGCCCGATGCACGGGGCCCAGCCCAGGCCGAACGTGAGGCCCAGCAACGGCGCGCCCCACAGGCCGGCCGGGGGCTTGGCATGGATCTTCGCATCACGCTGCAGCCAGCCGAAACCGCCCATAAACACCACGCCCATGAGGATGACCAGGAGCCCCAGCAGCTGGGTGATCCAGGCATTCTGCGAGCCGGTGATCAGGGTGCCGAGCTGGCCGAACGCGCCGCCCAGAAGCACGAAAATCACCGAGAATCCCAGCACAAAAAGCCCGATGCCCGCCAGCATCCGGCCGCGCTTCTGCTTCTCCAGGTCCACGCCGCTCAGGCCGGTGACGTAGCCCAGGTAGCCGGGCACCAGGGGCAGCACGCACGGCGACAGGAAGGACACCAGGCCGGCGAGCAGCGCCACCGGGATGGCAAGCAGGAGCGAGCCGTTCAGGATGGTTTCGGCGAAGGGGCTGTTCACGGTCCGGGGCCGCCGCTACTCTGCCACGGCGGCGGTGATGAGGGCTTTGAGGGTGCCCTTCTGGATTTCGCCCAGCACGCGCGAGGCCACGCGGCCCTGCTTGTCCAGGACCAGCGTGGTGGGGACTGCCCCCGGCGGGACCAGCCCGGAGACGGCCAGGAGCACGCCGCCGTTCTTGTCGTCGAAGCTGGGGTAGGTCAGGTTGAAGGTCTTGTCGAAGGCCTCTGCGGTGCCTTTTTCATCGCGGAGGTTGACGCCAAAGAACTGCACGCCCTGGTCCATGAAGTCCTGGTGCAGCTCTTCCAGGATGGGTGCTTCAACGCGGCAGGGTGCGCAGGCGGCGAACCAGAAGTTCAGGACGGTCACCTTGCCCTGGAAGTCCGCTGGGGCTATCTGCGTGCCGTTGAACAGCGTGCCGTTAATGGCGACTGCGGCCTTGCGGTCCGCCGCGGTGAACTCGGTCACCGAGCCGTCCCCAGCCACGTAGTTCTTGTTGTCGCCGGCTTTGGCCTGCTTGGCGAGGGCGTCTTCCTGCGCACAGGCGGACAGGCCCAGGGTCAGGGCGGTCAGGGCGGCGCCGCCGGCCGCGAGTACGGCACGGCGGGACGCTGTGCCTGAAATTGCGCGGGATGTTGCGCGAGGGTCAGTCATGTCAGGCTCCGGGGGTGCTGGCGGCACCGGGAAGAAGTACGGCAGCGGGCTCACTGTACTCAACGCGCAGGAGCGAGCCGTCGTCGTCGAACACCAGGGAGGTGATGGACGTCAGCGTGCACTCGCGTTTGCGCGGGTCATGCCACAGCGGCCTGCCTTCGGCGCTGAGGCGGGTGGCCCAGATGGGGAGCTGGTGGCTGACCATGATGGCTTCCGGGCCGTCGGTTCCGTAGTCGCCGGCGGCCAGTTCGATGGCCCGGAGCCGGGCGTCCTCAACAGCTGACATGACACGCGCGGCCTGCGCCTTGTACGGTTCGCCCCAGGACGGCCGGAACGGGTTGACCAGGTGGGGCCAGTGCTTGGGCTTCCGGAGCTCGGCCTTGGTGACCTTCATGCCCTGGAAGTAGTTTTCCGCTTCAATGATGCGGCTGTCCGTGTGGAGTTCCAGACCAAGCGCCTCTGCCGTGGGGGCCGCTGTTTCCTGCGCCCTGACCAGCGGCGACGCCGCGAGGTAGACGATCCTTGCCCCGCGCGCGGCACGCTCGGCGAAGTGGTCGGCGAGCATCTGCGCCATTTCCCGGCCCAGCTCGGAGAGGTGGAATTCGGGCAGCCTGCCGTACAAAACGCGGTCAGGATTGTGGACCTCGCCGTGGCGGAGCAGATGGACAGTGGATTGGGGCATGTTTACCAGTTTCTCAAAGATGGCGTGCGATCCGAAATCTTCTACATCCAGTAGAACTGAAATTTTTGGAAAAATGTTCCGGAACCGGGAACAAAACATGCAAACGCATGTTTATACTGGATGCAGCGGATAGTTGAGGATTCAACAGATGAAGCGTCAAGCTATCCGGAAGCACCACCCGACAAACCCAAGGAGAAACACCATGACTCTTCCCGCAGACGTCACCACCGGCACCTGGACCCTCGACAACTCGCACAGCGAGATCGCCTTCACCGTCCGGCACGCCGGCATCAGCAAGGTCCGCGGCCAGTTCAAGGATGCCGTGGCAACCCTGGACCTCGCCGACAACGTGGCCGATTCCAAGATCAGCGCCACCATCCAGACCGCCAGCTTCGACTCCGGCGATGTCAACCGCGACGGCCACGTCCGCGGCGAAGACTTCTTCGACGTCGAGGCCTTCCCGGAAATCTCCTTCGTCTCCAACGGCCTCGTGGCCAAAGGCAACAGCTACGAGCTGACCGGGGATCTCACCATCAAGGGCGTCACCCGCCCCGTTGCCCTTGAGACCGAGTTCAACGGCGTGGCCGTGGACCCGTTCGGCATGACCCGCGCCGGCGTCTCCGCTGAAACCACCATCAGCCGCAAGGACTTCGGCCTGACCTGGAACGCCGTTCTGGAAGCCGGCGGCGTGCTGGTCAGCGACAAGGTTGCCATCAACCTGGAGCTCGCGTTCATCGCACCCGCAGCCTAGCTTTTCTTCCCGAAGCACCCCGGCCGCCACTTCCCCGGAATCTGGCGGCCGGGGTGCTTTGTTTAATCCCCTAGATACCGGCGGATCCGCGGTCTACAGTGAGACCCATGAGCAACAGTGAAGTACCGCAGCCCCAGCAGCCCCAGCAGCCCGGCGCCGAGCAGCCCGGCGCTCAGCCGCCCGTCACTCAGCCGCCCGTCACCCAGCCGCCCGTCACCCAGCCGCCTGTCAGCAACGTTCCCCCTGCCGGCAGTGTTCCTCCCGCGGGCTACCAGCCGCCACCCGCCTACCCGCAGCCGGGCCAGGCGTATGGCCAGCCGGGCCAGGCGTATGGCCAACCGGGCCAGCCGGGCGGGTTCCGCTTTGAGATGCCAACCGACGGCCCCCGCAACTTCAACGACGTTATGCCCAAGGCCGGGTTCTCCGGCATGTTCAGCGTGACCGGGCTGTCCACCGAGCTCAAGGTCTCGTACTGGATCTGGCTCATCGGCGGCATGCTGGGTGTGTTGGGCGGCCTCTTCGGAGTGCTTGTCACTCTTGCATTGTTCACCGTGGCGCCCGGATTGGCTGCGGTGATCCTCCTTCTGGTCCTGGTGGCACTGGCCCTGGCCGCCGCCCAGATTGTCCTGGTCCTGAAGATGAAGGAAGGCAAGGAATGGGCCCGCCTTGCGCTCACCATCGTGGCCGGCGTTTCGCTGGTTCTCGCCGTGCTCGGCGGCAGCGTGGGCGGCGGCGGCATGGGCCAGGGCATCGGCAACAACTGGCTGGGCTTCCTCATCAGCGCCGCGGCAACGGTGCTCATGTGGCTGCCGAACTCGCAGGCCTGGTTCAACTCCGTCAAGGGCCGCGCGTAGACCGGATCCAGTAGAAACACAGTCTTGCGCGACCCCCGCTGAGTTCTGTGGGAATACCTCTCCGGAATGATCCCCCGCGGCACCCGCCGGGGGTACGGTGGGAAGTAAGCCGTACTGGGGGCAGGCCAGTTGGACTGCACCCAGCCGCCGAACTGACATCCGACCTGCAAAGGACCGCTCATGAGCACGCCTGTCCCGCCTCCCGTCCCAAACGAGCCCGAGCCGGGCAACCAGCCGCCAGCGCCCCGATACGGCGAGAACAGCCCGCAGTTCGGGCAGCCCACACCGCCGGCGCCACAGTACGGGCAAAACGCCCCGCAGTACGGCCAGCAGTACGGCCAGCAGACTCCCCCGGCACCCCAGTACGGGCAGAACGCCCCGCAGTACGGCCAGAACAACCCGCCGCAGTTCGGCCAGCCCACGCCTCCGCCTTATGGCCAGCAGCCGTACGGGCAGTCCCCCTACGCGCAGTACCCGTCCGAACAGCCGCAGGCCACGGGATCCAACGGGGTTCCCCAGCTGGTCAACATCTCGTTCTGGCTGCTGATTGGCGCGGGTGTTGTGTATGTCATCAGCCTGCTGATGGGCATTGGCATGCTCGATGACCCGGCGATGCGCCGCGCCTTCGAAGACGCCATGCGCAGCGGTGGCGCTACCGGCACGGAGTTTGCCTTCGACGATTTCAAGGGTGTCCTCGCCGGGTCGCTCGTGGTCTTCGCCATCATCGGCGCTGGGTTGTACGCGCTGGTGGCGTTCTTCGTCCGTAAGGGCAAGAACTGGGCCCGCATCCTCGGTACCGTTTTCGCGGCACTGTCCATTTTCGGCCTCTTCGGACCACCGAGCCTCGGAACCGTGGGGACGCTGGCCGGGATCGCAGCGATCGTGCTGCTCTACCTGCCGGCCGCGGCACCTTACTTCCGCAAGCAGCAGCCGTTCGCTAACCCGTACGGCGCCCCGGGCACCACGCCTGGCAACCCCTACGGGCAGTAGTACCAACGAGCCGCATCCACACCCTAACGGGCGTGGGCCCCATCAGCCGCCGACGAACTAGGCGGTCTGGTCCGGGGTCTGCGCCCGTTGTGCGTGATAGGCGAGGATCTGCAGTTCGGTGGCCATATCCACCTTGCGGAGGTTGACGCCCTCGGGGACCTGCAGCATAACGGGGGCGAAGCTCAGGATGCTGTGGACACCCGCCGCCACCACGCGGTCGCACACGGCCTGCGCCACGTGGGCCGGAAGTGCCAGGACCACCATGTTGGCGCCCGTCCGCTGCAACACGGCCTCCATGTCCGCAGCGTCGCTGACGCGCAGCCAGCCCACCTCATTGCCCACCACCATCTGGTCGGCGTCGAAAATTGCCACGACGTCAAACCCGCGGGACTCGAAGCCGCCGTAACGGGCCAGGGCCTTGCCGAGGTTACCCGCGCCAACAATGGCGACCTTCCAGTCGTGGGTCAGCCCCAGGGCCGCGGAGATGTGACGGCTCAGGTACTGCACTTCGTAACCCACTCCGCGCGTGCCGTAGGAACCCACATAGGAAAGGTCCTTGCGCAGGGTTGACGAGCTCACGCCTGACGCTTCCGCCAGCGATTCCGAAGATACCCGTTCGACGCCGTCGGACAGCAGCGTGTTAAGGGCGCGCAGGTAGATGGTCAGCCGGGCCACTGCTGCGGGCGGTATTTGCTTGGTGGACTCGGCGCCGTGGACGGGCTGTGTACTGTGGCCAGCCTCTGTACCTTGGACAGCATGGGGAGATGAATCCAGTGAAGTCACTATCCCCTCCATCCCATCGCGTCGTGACTCCACTCTAGAGCCCCGCCGCTGGTGCCAACAAAGCCGGTGTCATTCTGCGAGGCCGCTTACCGATTGGGCCATGGCGCGTTTGAGGACGCGCTCCAGCCGGGCTTCGTCGATCTTCCAGAAATCGCGTTGGATTCCATCCACCAGGACTACGGGGATTTCCTCCGCGTACCGCTCACGCAGTTCCGGCATCTCGTCCACCTGCTGTTCCGTCCACCCAAGTCCCAGCAAGGCAGTAACGCGTCCGACGGCGTCGCGCGCCCCTGCACACAGGTGACAGTCTGCTTTGGTGATGAGGACTACCTCGGGTTTTGCCATGCATTAACCGTATCGCCCTTCAGGGCAGAGGACAGTGGCCGACGGCGGGGCGTACGGCGACGCGGGTATCCGGGCGAGCGCTGGCACTCGCACTAGCACTCGCGCTGGCATTGAAATCTTGGTCACCGAGTATTGACTAGACTCGTGGACATGCCCGAGGAGAAGTACGTCGCTGTGGTGACCCAGCCGGATGCGTTGATGCAGACCGGCGAAGCCGCCTTCTTCGACGTCGATAACACCCTCATGAAGGGCGCCAGCCTCTTCCATGTTGCCCGCAAGATGCACCAACGCGGCGCCTTCACCCTGACGCAGGCTGCGGGGTTCGCGTGGAAGCAGTTCAAATTTGTGGCGCGCGGCGAGAACATGGACGATGTCCACGCTGTCCGCGACTCCGCCCTCACCCTCGCCGAGGGCATCACCGTGGAAGACGTCAAGGCCCTGGGCGAAGAGGTCTACGACGAAATGATCGCGTCCAGGATCTGGCCCGGCGCCAAGGCACTGGCGCAGCAGCACCTGCGCGTGGGCCGGCGGGTCTGGCTGGTTACCGCAACCCCCATCGAGGTTGCCGCGGTCATTTCCACCAGGCTCGGCCTGACCGGAGCCTTGGGCACCGTGGGCGAGGTTGCCGACGGCATGTACACCGGCCGGCTTGTGGGCGACATCCTGCACGGTTCCGCCAAGGCAGTGGCAGTGCAGGCCCTGGCCCACGCCGAAGACCTGGACCTCAAGCGGTGCTGGGCTTACAGCGACTCATACAATGACATCCCGCTGCTGACCCTGGTGGGGCACCCGGTAGCCATCAACCCCGATGCCAGGCTCCGCCGCCACGCGCGGGACAACAACTGGCCGGTCTACGACTTCCGTTCCGGCCGCCGCGCCGCAACCGTGGGCCTCAAGGCAGCAACGGCCGGCGGCGTAATTTACGGACTTTGGAAAGGCTTCGCCCGCATCCGCGGCCCGCGCATTTAGGAACCCGACCCGCCAGCTGCTGCGTCTCGCGTAGGAGCGCATCGCGGCCGAACGCGGGACGAAGGTCGCCCAGCGACCGTAGGAGCGCCTTTCGGCTGTGTCTAAGAGCCTGTTCCTAAACCTGTTTGCCCAAGCGTTTGCTGGTGATTCTGATCATTGTCCAGCGGACCATGGCTTCGTGGTGGGCCGATCGCGTCGACAATGGCCCGGCGGCAGTGGGCCTCGGGTCGTCCGCCGGCGCCGTTGATGAAGGCCGGGTCCGGCAGTAGCGGATCGATCACCCTCCACTGCGCGTTCGTGGTGTCGGTCGGATACCGGCGTGCACGCGGTGCCGGGCACGAGTGGAAGGGAGCGAAGCGGCAACACCGGGCCGCAGCCTCAATAGCGCTTTCATCCTGGGTACGGCAAACTAACACGAAGGAACTCCCGTGAACCGGCGATGTAGACAATCACCGGATTAACAGGAGTTCCGCCTCATTAAAAGCCGCCACGCCGCACTACCGTTCGTCTCCGGGCGCCACAGGTTTGGGAAAAGGCTCTTAGCGGGGGCGGAAATCCGCATCTGCTGACGGTCCGCCCATCAGGAGCAGCCGTAGACGCCCTCGTTTGTTTGACCCGGATGGAAACGGAGGCAGAGGCACCGGCCGCGTAGATCTCCCCGGCACACGATCCGTGGTTCATCGTCCATGATCAGGGGTTGAAAAACTCGTGAATAGATGCAGAACCGTTTCATTATCGTCGCCGAATCTTGCTTGTTTGCCGTCGTCTGGGAGCACAAACTGAACGCATCACACCGCACCGCGAACGGGAGCGGGGGGTGCCATCCCACTACATGGCAATGAGGCCATCACGTCCAGTGGACGTCTTCACTCGCAATCCCTTGAGCAATCAGGATGTAAAAATGAGCATCAACTTCCGGGCACCGTGGGGACGGCTGCCCAAGCATTCCGGACCCGGAAACGGGATCCCCGCCCGCGGGACCATGTCCCAAACGCTGCCGAATGCAGCGCGACCAAAGCGCCGGCGCATCATGGCGAAGGTACCCGCCCTACTGGCGGTCCTGGCGCTGACCGCAGGACTGGGACTCGTTGTGCCCGGCACCGCCTCGGCGGCCCCCTTCTGCGGAATCACCTGGGGTTCGCTGGCCAAGTCGACCGCCACGCTGGCGTTGGGTCCAAGCCAGGATCCGATCACCAATATCCGCTCCGGGCGCCACGCCTGCTTCGACCGCCTGGTGGTGGACGTCAACGGCGAGGTCCCCAGATACACCGTGCGCTATGTCAGGGCCGTGACACAGGACGGGTCCGGCTTCACCCTTCCGCTGCGGGGCGGCGCGTTCATCGATGTGACAGTCATGGCACCGGCCCATGACCAGAACTACAACCCGACCTACACCCCGGCGAACCGGGACGAAGCGGTGAACGTTGCCGGCTTCCAGACCTTCCGCCAGGTGGCATTCGCAGGCACCTTCGAGGCGGTGACGGAGATCGGGCTAGGGGTCCGCGCACGGCTGCCGTTCCGGGTATTCACGCTGGCCGGCCCGGGCAACGGGTCTCGGCTGGTGATCGATGTAGCACACCGCTGGTGACGCCTGGGACCAGCCAGCCAGGGTGCTGAAGAACGACGGCGGCGCCCGGGCTCCGCATGAAGGCGATGCCGTTAGGGCGCGCACCAGGCAGTAGTTCTAAGGGTGGGGCTTGCGGGATCCGCAGCCCCCACTTTCCTGGGTGACCATAGGGGCGGCTACTCCCTTTGACCAAGGAACTGAGACGCCGACGTCATGCAGGATGATCTTTGCAGTCAAAGCTTCGTTTCCAGCCAGCGACTCTGCCTATGAACGTGAACCGATCGCATCCGCACCTGGGCGGTGACCCCGAAAGCAATTCAGTCCTCGGTCTGTCGGCCGGTGAAGCCAGGACCTGGCGCGATATGCCCGCCAGGCGCCGGAGGTAAGCCTTCTCCGCGAGGAAGTCGATGAGCTCGTGGACTCCGTCAGCAGCGACGACCACGCCGGCATCGGATGGCCGTGGACCACCTCACGGCTCTGGGCCACCGCAGAATCGTCCTTGTCGGCGGCGGAACAGCCGTGCGAACTGCGGTCCCTACGGACGTCTCTGTCCTGGGCTACGACGACAGCCAGTTCACCCGGCTCAGCTACGTGCAGCTGTCATCCATCAGCCAGGACGCGCCGCTGCTTGCCCCTGCTGCTGTGGACCGCACGGAACCCAATCGCCAGCCCATGTCGTCAGCACGCCTCACCTGGTAGTCCATAAAACCCACAGCCCCGCCCCGATCCCCGCAAGCTGCCGAAATGCCCGCCAGGCCGCTAGGCGCAGCACCCGGTGAGGGTTCGGCCTAGGCTAAGAGCCTGCCCCTACAGAGTTTAGGAACAGGCTCTAAGCGACGGCGAGACACAGCAGGTGGCGACCACGCAGACAAAAAAATGCCCGCTGCCGTGAAGGCAACGGGCATTTCACGCTTGTCGAAGTATCTCTACTTCTTATTGCGGCGCTGGTGACGGGTCTTACGAAGCAACTTGCGGTGCTTCTTCTTGGCCATACGCTTGCGACGCTTCTTAATAACTGAACCCACGAAAGTTCCTCACAAACTAGATGCAGTACCTGTCTGATGGAAATGGTCCGTGGACAGAGCTACAGACTGAAACAACTGACAGATTCTTACAATGACGTAAAACGTTCCTTAACAGGGTACCGCTTCTTGGCGATGCCCACTGACCGCAGGTAATGCTCAGGCGGTTTCGGAGTGCCCGTCCACCACAGCACCCTTGAGGTACTGCTCGACGGCACTCTCCGGCACCCGGTACGACCGGCCGAAACGCACCGCAGGCATTTCGCCTGAGTGGACCAGCCGATAGACGGTCATTTTGGAGACGCGCATGACCTCGGCCACTTCGGCCACGGTCAGGAACTTCGCGTTCGAGAAGTTCTGTTCTGCGGACATTTCCCTATTCCTTTGCTGATGGATGACGACAGTACCCCAGCTTTGATTCATATGCGGTGTGCCGATGCTGAGCCATCCACCAACCATGTGTTAGATACTCTAGAGGTTCATGGGGCTGTAGTGAAAGTCATCCGGGCAATCATTAAGCGGTCCGGCGCTTCCGGGCGGACGCCGCGAGCTGGTCGAGGACCGAAACGGAGACGTCCCAATCCATGCACGCGTCCGTGACACTCTGCCCGTAGACCAGTTCCGCCCGACCCGCCGCATGCTCGCTGACATCCAGGTTCTGGGCACCGCCCACCAGGAAGCTCTCCAGCATGACACCCGCGATGGCCTGAGCCGCCTCGCCGCCGTCCTCCAGCTGTGCGCCGATTTCCAGCGCCACTTCCGCCTGCCGGTGGTGGCTCTTGCCGCTATTGGCGTGGCTGGCGTCCACGATCAGCCGGGGGTTGAGCCCCTTGCCGGCGAGCTTGGCGGAGGCGCTTTCGACGTCGGCCGCTGAGTAGTTGGGCCCCTTCCGTCCACCTCGGAGGATGACGTGGGTGTCCGGGTTCCCGGCGGTGGCCACCAGGGCGGCCCGTCCGTCGCCGTCGATCCCCAGGAATGCCTGGGCGGCAGCGGCGGCGCCGCACGCGTCGAGCGCTACCTGGAGGTCGCCGTCGGTCCCGTTCTTGAAGCCGATGGGCATGGAGAGACCGGAGGCAAGCTGCCGGTGGATCTGGCTCTCGGTGGTGCGCGCCCCGATGGCTCCCCACGAGATGAGGTCCGCCATGTACTGGGGGCTGGTGGGTTCCAGGAATTCGGTGGCCGTGGGCAGACCCAGCGCGGTGACCTGCTGCAGGAATTCCCTGGCGGTCCGGAGCCCCGTGACCATGTCGTGGCTGCCGTCCAGGCGAGGATCGTTGATCAGGCCCTTCCAGCCCACCGTCGTGCGGGGCTTTTCGAAGTAGGTGCGCATCACGATCAGGAGGTCGTCACGGTGCTCTTCTGCCTGGCTGACTAGCCGGCGGGCGTATTCCAGTCCAGCCTTGGGATCGTGGATGGAGCAGGGGCCCACGATGACCAGCAGCCTGTCGTCCACGCCGTCCATGATGGCGCGGACTTCGTCGCGGCCACGCTCGACGACGTCCGTCACCCGGGCGTCCAGGGGCAGCTCGGCGATGAGCTCCTGGGGCGAGGGCAGCGGCGTGAATTCGCTGACGCGCAGATTGGACGTGGATTTCGAGGGAGTGGCTGTCGCGGTGCTCATGTTCGGGTCCTGTTCCAGATAGGAAGCGGGCCCAGATCAGAACCCGCCGGAGAAATGGCGAAGGGCAGAGAATGATCTCTGCCCTGTTGGCTCTGAAGGAAGATGGATGCGTGTCAGTTAGACGCGGGCTCCTCCAGAGCCAACGAAAAATACGCATACCAACGGTTTGTCATAGGCAAACCATAACCGCGGGCTGTGACCGCCGCAAAATCGCGGCCGTAACGTTGCGCGATGTCAGCCCAGGAGCTCGCGGAGGTACTGCAGTTGCCTGATCCAGTGGTGCTCCTGGCCGCCCTCGTGGTTGTTGAACCGGTAGACCTCGATCTCCTTTTGTGTCGCGGCGCCGCCGCCGTAGGCATTGAAGCTGGCGAACACCGTGGACGGCGGGCAGACATCGTCCATCTGTGCCACCGAGTACAGGGCAGGCGCCGTGGCCGCCCGGGCCAGGTTGACGCCGTCAAAATAGTTCAGGACCGCGAGCATGGGCTCATACCGGTCCCGGTGCCTGCCCAGGAAAGCCGCGATTTCCGGATAGGGGCCGCGGGCCGCAATGTCTATGGACCTGGGTAAGTCCTGCAGGAAGGGAACGTCGGGCAGCGCGGCGATGACGCCGTCGAGCCTTCCCGCCACCAGCCCGGCAACCGCCACCGCAATGCCGCCGCCCTGGCTGATCCCGGCCACGACAACGCTCGCAGGATCCACCTCCGGGTGGGACTGCGCCGCTTCCACCGCGCGGAACGCGTCCACGTATACGCGGCGGTAGTAGTAGTCCTCGCGCCTGTTGGCGCCCCTGGTCATGAGCCCCGCGTAGGCCACCTCGCCCGCAGACGGGTGGGGATCGGCCGTTTCGCCGAGGATCCCGCCGTAGCCCTGGCCGCGGGTGTCCATGATGAAATGCGCATAGCCTGCCTGCGCCCATTTAGTGTCCTGGTTGACCAGGCCGCGTCCGCCCGAGTAGCCGATGTACTGGACAACGACGGGCAGCCGGGTTCCGGCGCGCCGATTCGCCGGGAGGTGCAGCCAGCCCTTGATCGGTGCACCTCCGTAGCCGGCGAACGTGACGTCGAAGGTGTCGACGACCGACAGGTAGTTCTCAACGGGCTCGAACGTGACGTTGAGCGGGAACGTCCGGGCTTCGTCGAGGGTGGCGTCCCAAAAGTCCTGCAGGTCGGCGGGCGGCGTGACCCTCGAGGTGTAGCTGCGGAGCTGGTCAAGGGGAAGGTCGAAGAGGGGCATGCTGCTGTCCGGTCCTGTCTCGTGGGTGCTATCGGAGATCCTACGTCACGCAAACCACCCAAGGGCACCCACGTTTGAGCGCGAAGGGACACTTGGGGCCTGCCTCCGGGCGCGAGCGGACATTTGAGGCCCCGACTCCGGGGCTCAAATGTCCTTTCGCGCTGGGGTGGCGGGTGGTTACAGGCGGGAGAGCTGTGGCGTGAACGTCTGCAGCTCGTGCGATGACACCACCAGGCGGCGCAGTTCCGTGAGCCCGCCGCTGACGACGCCGGCTGCCCGGGCCTGGACCAGGACATTGCCGACGGCGGTCGCTTCTACGGGTCCTGCCACCACCTTCTTGCCGGTGGTGTCGGCCGTGAGCTGGCAGAGGAGCCCGTTCTGGGAGCCGCCACCCACGACATGGACCACGTCCACGGTGCGGTCCGCCAGGCGTTCGGCGTCCGCGATGGCCCGCGCGTAGCCGGTGGCGAGGCTGTCCATGATGCACCGCGTAATGGCCGCCGGGTCATCAGGCAGGAGGTCCCCGGTGTGGCGGACCGTGGCGCGGATGCGGTGGGGCATGTTGTCCGGGGCGATGAACGCTGAATCGTCCGGATTAATCTGCGGGCCGCCCGGGGGCAGCGCCGCGGCGGCGTCGAGCAGATCAGCGAGTTCCGGGGTGAAGCCCTCCGCGGCCCAGGTCCGCTGGCATTCGCTGAGCAGCCACAACCCGCCCATGTTGCGGAGGTAGCGGATAGTGCCGTCCACGCCGCGTTCGTTGGTGAAGTTCGCTGCCCTGCTGGCCTCGGTCAGGACCGGATGGTTCAGTTCCAGCCCCACCAGCGACCACGTGCCGGAGGAGATATATGCGAAGTTCTCTTCCTGTGCAGGCACTGCGGCGACGGCGGAGGCCGTGTCGTGCGAGCCGACGGCCACCACTTTGGTGGTGGCGGGCAGTCCCACCCTGGACGCGATCTCCGGCAGCAGCGTGCCCACGGTTTCGCCGGGCTCGATCAGCGGCGGGAACAGCTTCTTCGGCAAGCCGAGGGCGGTGAGGAACTCCGGAGCCCACTCCCCCGCGACAGCATCAAAGAGACCTGTAGTGGAGGCGTTCGTGGATTCCGTGCGCCGCTGTCCCGTCAGCAGGAACGCGATGAGGTCCGGGATCAGCAGCGCCTTCAGACCGTCCAAGTCCCGCTCGGTGGCCAGCTGGTAGAGGGTGTTGAACTGCAGGAACTGCAGCCCGGTGGTGCCGTAAAGCCGGGCAGCGTCCAGTTTCCGATGCACGGGCGCGACGGCGGCGCGGCTGCGGTCATCGCGGTAGCTGAACGGCTGGGCCGTGAGTTCCCCGGACTTGTTGACCAGGCCGTAGTCCACCGCCCAGGTATCGATCCCGATGCTGGTGATGGTTTCGTCCTGCGCCGCCGCCACGGTGGCGGCGACGGTCAGGCCCGCGAGCACTTCGGCGAACAAGGCGTCGAAATCCCAGCGGAGGCCGCCGTCGAGCTCCACCACACCGTTGGGAAAACGGTGCACCGTCTCCAGCTCCACGCCCGTTCCGTTGACCCGGCCCAGGATGACCCGGCCGGAGGAGGCGCCGATGTCGACGGCGGCGAACACCGCCCCGGCCGTGGCCGGGGCGGTGTTCGCAGCTGATTCGGTGGTGCTCATCGGAGGAAGGCTGCGGCCACCCCGGCGTCCACGGGGATGTGGAGGCCGGTGGTGTGGGACAGTTCGTTGCTGGTGAGGACCGCGGCGGCGTTGGCCACGTGCTCGGGCAGGACTTCGCGCTTGAGCAGGGTGCGCTGGGCGTAGTACTTGCCGAGTTCCTGCTCGTCCACGCCGTAGACTGCGGCGCGCTTGGCGCCCCAGCCGCCGGCGAAGATGCCGGAGCCGCGGACCACGCCGTCGGGGTTGATGCCGTTGACGCGGATGCCGTGTTCGCCCAGTTCGGCCGCGAGGAGCCGGACCTGGTGGGCCTGGTCGGCCTTGGTGGCGGAGTAGGCGATGTTGTTCGGGCCCGCGAACACGGAGTTCTTGGAGGAGATGTAGATGATGTCCCCGCCCATGTCCTGGTCGATCATGACCTTCGCTGCGGCCTTCGAGACCAGGAAGGATCCCTTGGCCATCACGTTGTGCTGCAGGTCCCAGTCCTTTTCGGTGGTCTCCAGCAGCGGCTTGGAAATGGACAGGCCGGCGTTGTTGACCACCAGGTCCAGCCCGCCGAACGCCAGCACCGCTTCCTGGATCGCGGCTGCGATCTGCGCTTCGTCGGTCACATCTGCCTGGACACCGATGGCGACGTCCGCGCCGCCGAGCTCCGCGGCGACGGCCTGGGCGTTCTCCAGGTTCAGGTCGGCGATGACTACGCACGCGCCGTCGGACGCCAACCGGGTGGCGATGGCCTTGCCGATACCCGACGCCGCGCCGGTCACCAGCGCGATGCGGGAGGCGTGCGACTTGGGCTTCGGGAGGCGGGCGAGCTTGGCTTCCTCGAGGGACCAGTATTCGATCCGGAACTTCTCGGACTCCTCGATCGGGGCGTAGGTGGAGATCGCCTCGGCGCCGCGCATCACGTTGATCGCGTTGAGGTAGAACTCGCCGGCAACGCGGGCGGTCTGCTTGTTCGCCCCGTAGGAGAACATGCCCACGCCCGGGACCAGGACAATGGCCGGGTCCGCGCCGCGCAAAGCGGGGCTCACCGCAGTGGCGTGGCGGTCGTAGTAGGCCTGGTAATCCTCGCGGTAGGCGGCGTGCAGTTCCTTCAGCTGCGCCACCGAGTCCTCGATGGAAGCATCGGCAGGCAGGTCCAGGATCAGCGGCTTGACCTTGGTACGCAGGAAATGGTCCGGGCAGGACGTGCCCAGGGCACCCAGACGCGGGTGCTCGGCGGCTGCCAGGAAATCAAGCACGACGGCGTCATCACTGAAGTGCCCCAGCTGCGGCTTGTCCGTGGACGCCAGCCCCCGGATCACCGGGGCCAGCGCGGCGGCCTTCGCGCGGCGCTCTGCTTCCGGGAGTGCGGCGTAGCCCGGCAGCTTGGCGCCGAAGGGTTCGGCCTTGCCGTTCTCCTCAATGAACTTCTCGGCCTGCTCGATGATCCACAGCGAGTTGGCCTCGGCTTCTTCGCTGGTGGCGCCCCAGGCGGTGATGCCGTGCCCGCCGAGGATGGTGCCGATGGCTTGCGGGTTGGCGTCCTTGATCGCCGCGATGTCCAGGCCCAGCTGGAAACCGGGGCGGCGCCACGGAACCCACACCACTTTGTCGCCGAAGACCTTGGCGGTCAGGGCCTCGCCGTCCACCGCGGTGGCAATCGCGATCCCGGAGTCCGGGTGCAGATGGTCCACGTGCGCGGCGTCCACCAGGCCATGCATGGCGGTGTCGATCGACGGCGCTGCTCCGCCCTTGCCGTGCAGGCAGTAATCGAAGGCGGCCACCATTTCGTCTTCACGCTCGACGCCGGGGTAAACGGCCTTGAGTGCGTTCAGCCGGTCCAGGCGCAGCACGGCGAGGTTCCCGGCCGTCAGGGTGCCCAGGTCCCCGCCGGAGCCCTTGACCCAGAGCAGCTGGACGTCCTCGCCCGTGACCGGGTCCTTCTCGGTGCCCTTGGCCGAGGTGTTGCCGCCGGCAAAGTTGGTGTTCCGCTTGTCCGCGCCGAGGCGGTTGGAACGGGAAATCAGGTCTTCAACAGTCTTGTTGCTCATGCTCTTATGCGCCCCATCCGGCTTGCTGGCCGCCGACGCGGTCCTCGTTGATCTGTTTCTGGTAACCGCTGGCCTTGAAAGCAGCCATCGGGTCCGCGGGCAGGCCGCGGGATTCACGCCATTCGGCCAGGATGGGCCGGACGTCGGTGTAGAAGGCGTCGTTGAACACGCCGTTGGCAGCCAGGACATCCCCGGTGCGCTGGGCCTCGCCCAGGGCGGCGGTGTCCACCAGCAGGGCGCGGGCGGTCATTTCCTGGACGTTCAGGACCGAGCGGATCTGGCCCGGGATCTTCTCCTCCAGGTTGTGGCACTGGTCCAACATGAGGGCAACGTGTGAGTTCTCTCCTGCGGACGTGCCGAAGCCGCCGCCACGGATGACCTCGTACATGATCCGGAACAGCTGGAACGGATCCGCCGCACCGACAATCAGGTCATCATCCGCGTAGAAGCGGGAGTTGAAGTCAAAGGAGCCCAGCTTGCCCAGGCGCAGCAGCTGCATCACGATGAACTCGATGTTGGTGCCCGGCGCGTGGTGGCCGGTGTCCAGGCAGACCATGGCCTTCTCGCCCAGGGCAAGGGTCTGCGCGTAGGAGGTGCCCCAGTCCGGAACATCGGTGTGGTAGAAGGCGGGCTCGAAGAACTTGTACTCCAGGACCAGGCGCTGCTCGTCGCCCAAGGCCGCGTAGATCTCCTGCAGCGACTCGGCCAGACGGTCCTGACGCCCGCGCATATCGTCCTGGCCCGGGTAATTGGTGCCGTCCGCGAGCCAGACCTTCAAATCCTGCGAGCCCGTGGCGTGCATAATTTCGATGCACTCCAGGTGATGGGCGATGGCCCGGCGCCGCACCGACCCGTTCGACGACGTCAGGGAACCAAACTTGTACTCGTCGTCCTGGAACGTGTTCGAGTTGATGGTGCCCAGGCCCACGCCCAGGCCGGCCGCGTACTCCTTCAGCGCCGCGTAGTCATCCACCTTGTCCCAGGGGATATGCAGGGCCACCGTGGGGGCCAGGCCGGTCAGCTCATGCACCTTGGCCGCGTCCGCGATCTTCTCCTGCACGGTCCGCGGGGTGCCCGGCGTGCCAAACACCTTAAAGCGCGTGCCTGAATTGCCATAAGCCCACGAAGGGACCTCGATGGCAAGCTCCCCGAGCCTGCCCAGCGCCGTTGCTACGTCATTCATGTTGGTTCTTCCCGGTCTTTAGTGATGTGGTCTGTTGTGCTGTGGTTCGTGCGGCCGGCCAACGGGGCCAGCGCGTCAGCTGCTGGTGGACTCCGCCACCGCGAGCTGGTGGTCAAGATTGAAGACTTCGTCAAGGACCTGGAAAGCTTCGTCCGGGGCCTGATCCGGATTGTCGAACAATGTGGCCATCTCGGCCTGCCAGCGGGCATTGACCTCGGTCAGGGCCATCCGCGCCCGGACGGCATCGAAATCGTCGCATTCGAGATATCCGATGAGGAGCCCGTCCGCGCCCAGGAACAGCGAGTAGTTGTGCCATCCCGCGTCCTGGAGCGCGCGGAGCATCTCGGGCCACACGGCCGCGTGCCGCCGTCGGTATTCGTCGATCAGCTGTGGCTGGACCGAAGAGCGGAAACACACCCTCATCTGCGCCTCTCCTGAACTTTCCCATGTTTTGAATCGTTTCATTAGTACGATTCAAAGTACCCTTGAGACAAGAAGGTGTCAAGCAATTTCCCCGCAACGGTCCCCGGACCAGCGAAAAATACTGCACGCGGCATATCAGCACGGAGAAACATGAATCGCTCAGCCAGCATCAAGGACGTCGCCAACCACGCCAGCGTGGCCGTGGGCACCGTGTCCAACGTCCTGAACTACCCGGACAGGGTTTCACAGCGGACCAAGGACCGGGTGCTGCGCGCCATCGACGAGCTCGGCTTCGTCCGCAATGACGCCGCCCGACAACTGCGCGCCGGCCACAGCAGGACCATCGGGCTGATTGTGCTCGATGTCGGCAACCCCTTCTTCACGTCGGTGGTCCGGGCCGCGGAGGATGCCGCCGCACTCCAGGGCAGCGCCGTACTGCTGGGCGACAGCGGCCACAATGCCAGCCGGGAATCCAACTACATCGACCTCTTCCAGGAGCAGCGCGTGCAGGGCCTCCTGATCTCGCCCGTTGGAGATGTCACCGCGCGTATCGACCAGCTCCGCGAGCGCGGCGTCCCCACCGTTCTGGTGGACCGGCTCGCCGATGAGAGCAAGTACAGCTCCGTTTCAGTGGACGACGACGCCGGCGGTTACCTCGCCGCCCGGCACCTACTGGACACCGGCCGCCGTCGGCTCGCCTTTGTGGGCGGCCCCACCTCCATCCGCCAGGTGGCGGACCGGCTCCAGGGCGCGGAACGTGCCGTGAAGGAGGAACCGGATGCCACGCTGGAGGTCCTGGATTCCGACGGCCAGACTGTGCTGGCCGGCCGGAGCGTGGGCAACATGCTGGTGGAGCGCGGGGACCTGCCGGACGGCATCTTCTGCGCCAACGACCTGCTGGCACTGGGCGTGATGCAGTCGCTGACCATGACCCACACCGTGCGGATTCCCGAGGACATCGCCCTGATCGGCTATGACGACATCGACTTCGCCGTCTCCGCCGTCGTCCCCCTCTCCTCCATCCGGCAGCCAACCGAGGCCCTGGGGCGCACGGCCATCGAGCTGCTGGCGGAGGAGCTCGAGTCCGACGATCCCAAGCACCGGGCCGTTATCTTCACCCCCGAACTGGTGGTGCGCCAGAGCACCGCCCCGGCGAAGGGATCCTCCGCCGGCTAGGGGCCGCCTCTTCCAGCAGTTCCGAATTCGAGCAGTCCTGTATTCGAGCAGTTCTGGAGAAGCCTCATTGACGCCCGGACACTAGCGTGGACCCCAAGAGACCACCAAGGAAGGAACCCGCAATGACGGACACGAACAAGGCCGGCACGAGCACCAAGTCGTACGACGGCTTCGATGCGGACGAACGGGCCGCAATGAAGGAACGGGCCCAGGAGCTCAAGGCTGCATCGCGAAAAGGGGCCCGCGCCGCTAAGCCGGATGGCGAAAGCGATGTGCTCGGGAAGATCGCCGAGATGTCGGACCCGGACCGCGCCATCGCCGAACGGCTGCATGCCATCATCACGGACAACGCCCCGGAGCTCGCGCCGAAGACCTGGTACGGAATGCCTGCCTACGCCAAGGACGGCAAGGTGGTTTGTTTCTTCCAGCCCGCCGACAAATTCAAGGCACGGTACCCGACGCTCGGATTCAACGACCCCGCAAACCTCGACGACGGCAACATGTGGCCCACCTCCTATGCCCTGACCAACCTCACTGCTGCGGACGAAGAAAGAATCATCGAGCTCGTGAAGAAGGCTGTCAGCTAGCGGCTCAGCTTGCCTCGGACAGGGGCGCCCAAGCTCCCGCAATTTCCTCTTGCGAGTTCGTGCCAACGGTGGGACTCTGCTGGAAGGAGCGAGAGGTCCGTGATTCCAATGACGCAAAGCACGGAGATCGACGGCGCTGCTGTCGATGAATTACAGGCATCCTTTCGGGGCGCAATCGTCCGCCCGGACGACGCTGCCTACGACGAGCACCGCAAGGTGTGGAACGGGTCGATTGACCGCCGTCCCGCCCTCATAACCCGCTGCACCGGCGTCGCAGATGTACGCGCTGCCATCCGGCTGGCCAGGTCGCAGGACCTGCTGGTGGCCGTGCGCGGAGGCGGTCACAGCTTCCCCGGGCTGTCCGTCTGCGACGACGGTATGCTCATCGACCTGGGCCCGATGAAGGGCATCCGGGTGGACCCCGAGGCGCGGACAGTCCGTGTCCAGGCCGGCGTTCTGCTCGGCGAGCTTGATCGCGAGACGCAGGAATTCGGCCTCGCTGTTCCATCGGGAATCGTCACCCATACCGGGGTTGCGGGCCTGACGCTGGGCGGCGGCATCGGCTGGGTCATGCGGAAGTACGGACTAACGATCGATCAGCTGCTGTCCGTGGATGTGGTCACCGCCGACGGCGAGCTGGTCAGGGCGAGCGAGAACGAGAACTCCGACCTCTTCTGGGGCGTGCGGGGCGGCGGCGGGAACTTCGGCATCGTCACCGACTTCGAGTTCCGGCTGAACCCAGTGGGCCCGTACGTTATGGCCGGTCCGGTCTTCTGGCCGATGGAAGATGCCCCCGAAGTGCTCCGCTTTTACCGGGACTGGATCGCGGACTGCCCCGACGAGCTTATGACCATAGCCGTGCAGCGGAGGGCCCCGGCACTGCCGATCGTCCCGCCAGACCTGGTGGGCAAGCGCGTCCTTGCGGTCACGGCCTGCTACGCCGGACCGGTCGAGGATGGCGAACGGGTCCTGCGGCCGCTCAAGGAATTCGGTTCGCCCGTGCTCGATTTTTGCCGGCCCAAGCCATTCCTTGAGCATCAGAGGACGTTCGATCCGTCGTTCCCGCACGGCTGGCATTACTACGTCCGGTCATGCGACGTCGCAGCCCTCAGCGACGACGTCATCGACGTAGTGGTGGAGTACGGCAGCCGCATCACCTCGCCCGTCACGAGCGTCGCCCTTTGGCAGATGGGCGGTGCGGTGGGAAGGATCGACGACGGTGCTACCGCGTTCAACGGCCGCCAGGCAGGGTTCACGTTCAACATCAACGGCAACAGCAAGACCGCCGACGGCTTTGACAGCGAGCGCCAGTGGGCCCGGGACTATTGGTCTGCCCTGGCGCCCCACCACACCAGCGTCTACGTGAACTTCCTGATGGAAGAGGGCGAGGAGCGCGTCAGGCACGCGTACGGCGCCGCCAAGTACGACCGGCTCAAGGCACTCAAGCGCACATACGATCCCACGAACTTCTTCAGGCTCAACCAGAACATCAGGCCCTGACTGATGACCTTGCTATCGGATCGGAGAACGTCATGCTCAAAACCCTGCTCTGCAAGATGAACCTGCGCCACGATTGGCACATCCAAACCACGGACGACGGCGGCCGCTACCGGCGCTGCACACGCTGCGGTAAGTACCAGGAAGGCGGCAGTGGCGGCCGGAACGGCAACTGGGCAGCGCCACTGGGCATGTAACTACAGCCCGCAAGACGCACTGGACTATCACCATGGTTATGCCGCACACTGGATTCGGGAAAGCGCTTGCCCAACCCATAGTGTCCTCCGGGGCAGGAACGGAGCCCCATGGCAACACCACCTTCTGCCGCTTCACAGTCCGGCCGGCCCGGCCAGCTCGGACGCGCGGCATCAGCGGCGAGGGTGGCGCTGGTAGGCGTCCACGGCTTCGGCGCCCACCACCTGGGCAACCTTGAACGGCTGCGGGCGGCCGGCGTCGTCGAACTCGTAGCGGTAGCCGATCCCCAGCCGCCGGAACCGGGGTCCGTGCCGGCAGCAGCCGCAGTGTTTCCTGGGCTCACGGAACTTCTGGCGGGCACGCCGGAGCTGGACGTGATCATCGTGGCCACCCCCATCCAGACCCACGCCCCGCTGGGCCTCGCCGCCCTGGCCACAACAGCGGACCTCTATCTGGAGAAGCCCCCGGTCGCTTCCCTGGCTGATTTCAACATCCTGTGTGACGCCGCCCAGGCGTCCGGGCGCAGCGTGCAGATCGGCTTCCAGAGCCTGGGCTCGCACGCACTGGCGGCCCTTGAGGAACTCGTCGCCAGCGGCACCATCGGCACCCTCGAAGGCATCTCGGCAACCGGCCGTTGGGTCCGCGACAAGGCCTACTACAAGCGCTCCCGCTGGGCCGGGAAGCGGAGCATTGACGGCATCGACGTGGTTGACGGGGTCGCCACCAATCCCCTGGCCCACGCCGTGGCCACCGCGCTGCGGATCGCCGGCGCCCGGACCACAACCGACGTTGCGTCGGTGGAAACAGACCTGTACCGCGCCAACGACATCGAATCCGACGACACATCGGTGATCCGAGTCCGCACCGCGACGGGGCTGCCTATCACCTGCGCCCTGACCATCTGCGCCAGCGAATCCGCGGAGCCCTATGTCACGCTGCAGGGATCCCGGGGCCAGGCCGTGTTCCACTACACCGAAGACCGCCTCACCGTGACCACCCCTGCCGGGCAGACCGAGCAGGTCTTCGGCCGGGACGACCTCACAGAGAACCTGCTTGCCCACCGCCGCGAAGGCACGGAACTCATCAGCCCGCTCCTGGACAGCGGCGCTTTTATGCTGGTGCTCGAAGCCATCCGGACGGCACCGGCGCCCACTCCGATCGAGCCGCAGTACCTGCGCTGGGAGGGCGACGGCGACGCGGCCCACGCCGTGGTCATCGGCATCGAAGGCGCCCTGGAGCGTGCCACGCGTGAGCACGCAACCTTCAGCGAACTCGGCGTGCCCTGGGCCGTTTCAGCAGCGCCAGCGTCCGCGCTGCGGGCCTCCGCCGGACAGGGAACCGCCTCCTGATGGGTACGTTCCCTCGGCAGGAAACAGCTTCCACGGTGACCCGCCAAGGGGAACTGCAGGCGGCCGGCCTGCTGACCGACGGCCTGGCGCCCTGCCTCACGGCCTCGCTGCGCCCCGTGTTTGGCTGGAGACTAAGCCAGCCGGAGGATGCCGACCCCGCCGCGGCCCGGCAGACAGGCTACGAGATCGCCGTCGAGGATTCGGCCGGAGCCGAGGTCTGGTATTCCGGGCCCGTCCCGTCGCCGCGCCAGTCCGGGATCCCCTACGGCGGTCCGGAACTGGCGGAGGACGCAGATTACAGCTGGCGCGTCCGCGTGAGCGACGCCGGCGGCCACCCCGGGCCCTGGTCCGAAACCGTGCTTTTCGGTACCGGACTCTCCGACACCGGGTGGGGCGCCCATTGGATCCATCGCGCGCCGGGCGGCCGGGCTCCCCTGGAAATCCTGGACGGTGCCCTGCGGGTTGCCGGCTCACCCTTCCTGCCCATCCCCAGCCCACCCGTCCGCCAGTTCACTTTGGCGGCCCGCCTCCGGCCGGTGATGGGGTGGGCCGGGCTCCTCCTCCGCAGCACCGGAGCCGGCACCGGACTGCTGCTGGAACTGAACACGGCAGGCAACGTGGTGCTCCGGCGCGCCCCGGAATGGGAAATCCCCTCCCCTGCCACGCCGGCCACCGACGTGCTTGCCAGCGTCCAGGTGGAGCGCCACGCCGTGGCCAGCCAGGAACGGCTACCCGGCAAGGACCTGGTCCCCGGCAGGTGGCAAAACCTGACCGTCTCCGACGACGGCACCACCATCACCGTCAGCCTCGACGGCGTTGAGCTGCTCACCGTCAACGAGCCGCTCCCCGCCGGCTTCGAGGGTCGGCTCGCACTCCATCAGGGTCCCCGCAGCCAGGCGGAGTACGCCTCGCTTCGGATCACTGACGGCGCCCGCGCTGACACGACTCAAGCCGTCGGCAAGGTGCTGCTCGACCACCGGTTCAGCGCCGGCCCGGAAGAGGCCCGCGCATTCCTGGGCCACTGGGCACGCACCACGGCGCACCGGCAGCCCGATGAATGGACGCTCTTCCGCAGCACCGTCCTGATCACGGGAACTGTTGCCCGGGCACGCCTCTTTGTGGCTGCGAGTCATCATGCGCAGGTGGCGTTGGACGGCAACGCCTGCCTCAGCACCACCTCCTTCGGCTACCCCGGGGAGGGATATTACGACGCCGCCGACGTCACCGCGCTGCTCGCGGCGCACTCCCCGGGTGCGCAGAAACGGCCGAGCCAGCCCAGCCTGCCCGGCCAGCCCGGCCGGCAGGCGCAACAGCAGCCCGTCGAGATTCCCCTGACCGCCCTGCTGCACTGGTACGGCCCCGGCCAGGGCAGAGACGCCGGCATTCCCGGGCTGTTGGTCCGCCTCAGCGTGGACTACACGGACGGGCGCCGCGAGGTCTTCGGCTCCGGTTCGAACTGGACCGCTGCCGAGGCGCCGTACCGGCAAGCGGGCTACCGGAACGATGAGGGCGATCCCGTGGAGCACCTCGACGGCCAGGCGGCGGCCGCCCTGGACGCCGGCCAGGACATGCCCCCGGCCCTCAGCTACGGCCCGCACCCCACCCCCGAATTCCCCGCGCTGCACGCCCGGCGCACGTCCATGGCCGAGACCTTTGTTGCCCCGGCAGCCTTCCTGAACGCCGCGGATGGAACCCTTGTGGCGGACTTCGGCAAGGTCATCCCGGCACGCCCGGAAGTGGACTTCCGCACCGGCGTCGCCGGGCGGACCGTCATGATTCGTGCCGGCTACACCCTGAATGCCGACGGCCGGGTGGACACCGGCAAGACCGCCAGCCAGAACACCGACATGTCCTTCCCCTACACGCAGGCCGACGGCCCGCAGCAGTTCCACGCCACCGTGCACCTGGGCTTCCGCTACCTTGAACTACCCGGGGTGGAGGCGACCGATCTGTCCCGGGTCGGCGCCGTCGTCATTCACGGGCAGCACCCGCAGGAGGGGAGCTTCAGCAGCTCCGACCCCACGCTGGACGCCGTGTTCGGACTGCTCCGCGATTCAGCACTGCACGGGGTCCAGGAGCAGTTCGTGGATACGCCCACGCGGGAGAAGGGCCAGTTCCTGGCCGACGCCGTCAACATTTCCTACGCCACCATGGCCCTGTTCGGCGAGCACGCCTACACGGCGCAGGCACTGCGCGAGTTCGGCTGGTCCGCGGCCCGTCACTGGACCGACGGCGGGGACCTCGGACGCTACAACGCGGTCTACCCCAACGGCGACGGGAAACGGGACATCCCCGACTTTTCGCTCATGATGCCGGAATGGGCTGAGGAGTACCATCTCCGGACCGGAGACCTGGACCTGGTGTCGGAGCTGCTCCCGCACCTCCGCGCCACCGCCGACTATGCGCTGCGCTACGTCGCCACGGAAGGCCCGACGGCGGGACTGGTCACCGAACTGGGCGGCGGCTCCGGCCCCTACCTTCATGGCATTGTGGACTGGCCCGCGCCGGGCCGTTTCGGCTACGACATGGACTGCGCCGCCAAGACCACCGTCAATGCGCAGGCACACTCCGCCTTGATGTCCACGGCCCGGCTGTGCAGCCTCGCCGGCCAGGAGGACGCGGCCATCCGGTACGCCGGCCACGCCGGGGCACTCGCGGAAACCATCCGCACCCGCCTGCGCGTGGACGGCGTGATGGTGGACGGCCTGCACGCCGACGGCACACCCAGCTCTCATGCGTCCCAGCACGCCACCTCCTTCCCGCTGTCCCTCGGGATCACCGGTCCTGCGTTCGCAGCGGCAGACGCACAGAGGATCGCCGGCCAGGGCATGCGGCAGGGGCCCATGACCGTGCATCGGCTGGTGCGGGCACTGCTGTCGGAGCGGCTGACGGACGCCGTCCTTGATCTGCTGACAAACCCAAACCAGCCCGGCTGGGCGCGGCTCCTGGAGTCCGGCGCCAGCTTCACCTGGGAGGCCTGGGAGCTCGTGGACGGCACGGATTACAGCCAGTCCCACGCGTGGTCCGCCTCAGTGGTGCAGGAAATCCTGGAGTTCCTGCTCGGTGTCCGCGTGAGTGTTCCGGGAGGCACCGAAGTGGTCATCGAACCGCCAGTGTGCAGCCTCGAACATGCCAAAGGAAGCGTGCCGCTGCCCAACGGCGCCGTCGAAGTCGCCTGGCGGCGGACCGCCAATGGAATGCAGCTGCAGTGCACGGTTCCCCCGGGCGTCACCGCCACCGTCAGGCTCCCCTCCGGCGGCACTTACGGAATCCAGGGGCCGACGGCGGAGCCCGCCGTCGTGGGTTCGCGTGACTTCAGGATCCACGCAGGAACCTGGACCTTCACACCTTCCGACGCATCCTGACAGCCTCCCCCCAACCCAAGTAGGTCGCATTTAACGTCGTCATTCAGGTGAATAACGACGTTAAATGCGACCTACCTGGGGAGTGCCCTCCTTCGCCTAGTTGAGCGAGCTCTTGATCTCCTCGATCGACTTCTTCGCCGCGTCCTGCGGGGAAATCCTGCTGAAATGGACCTCGTTGGCGTACCGGGTAAGGACTTCGGAGACCGAACTGGATCCGGCGGGAGGCACGGCAGGGGCCTCGCCTACTTCATCAGCAATGTCATCGATGAACTTTGCCGTCAGCGCATCCGTGGGCGTCAGCTTCGGGCCCACGGCCGCGCGGACTTCCGAGTTGCCCGGGATACCGCGGTCTGCCAGCCCGATTTCGCCGGCTTCGACGCTGTTAGCCAGGAAGTCGATGAACTTCTGGGTCTCGACCGGATGCTTGGACCGCGAACTGGCAGACCAGAACTGCGATGCCTTGTAGAACTGTTCGGCCTTGGACGCATCGCCCTCGACGCTCGGCGGCCGGTGGATCTCCAGCGCTTGCCCTGACGCCTTGGTCAGCGCGGCCAACTGGTTGGACCACACCCAACCCATGGCGAACCGGTTCGTTGCCAGGCCCTGCTGGTCCAGCGGTGCGCTGCCGTCTTCGGTCATCACCGATGCGGGCGGAACAGCCTTGGCGTCCCGCATCTTGGCCTGCATCTCGAAGTACTTGGTGGCGTCGGCTTCATCAAAGCCCAGGCCGCCGTCCGTGGCGAAAAGGGACTTGCCATGCTGGCGCATCCAGAGGTTGAAGGAGGCGTCACCGGTAAAGGCTCCGGAGCCGTAGATGCCTTCCTTGCTCTTGCTGGTGATGTCGGCCGCCGTCTTCATGTATTCGTCCCAGGTCCAGCTGGAATCATCAGGCAGGGACACCCCGCTGGCGGACACCAGTGCGGGATTGGCCAGGACCACCAGGGCATTCATGCCGGCGGTCACGGCGTACTGACCGCCCTCGGTCTTTCCAGCATCTGCGGCGGCCTGGTCAAACTTGGACAGATCCACGTCCTTCAGCTCCAGCAGCGCCCCCCGTTCGGCGTATTCACCGAGGTACTGGGCATCCATCTGGATGATGTCCGGGGCGTCCTGGGAGGCCACCTGGGTGGCCAGTTTGTCCCAATATCCGGACCAGTCGCCGTACTCCCCTTCGATCTTGATGTTCGGGTTCTTCGCTTCGTAGGCGTCAATCAACTTCTGGGTCATCTTGTGGCGGGTATCGGAGCCCCACCAGCTGAAACGCAGGGTGACCGGCCCGTCGGAGGCAGCCGGCGAGCTCCCGGCGCAGCCCGAAAGGGCCAGTGCCAGGACGGCCATGGCAGCCGCAACTTTGGGAATTCTGGATTTTCGGGCGCGTGAAAGCATTCGTTGGTCCTTTGATCTGGCAGTCGGGAGCGTCTCAGAAACCGCTTTCTCACAGAGTAGGTGTGAGCCGCACCACGCGTCAAGAACTCACACAAAGTTACTTTTCCTCACAGGACTGTCAGTTCCGCGCACGCCTCGAATTCAGCCACAACAAAAGTCCGACGACGGCCGCGGACAGCATGGCCAGCGCACCGGTGACTACCAGGCCTGTCCGCACACCAAATTCCTCTGTCAGCCAGCCCGCCAGCAGGCCACCCAAAGCATGCCCGCCCAGCAACAATGGCAGGTAAAGCGCCATCACCCTCCCCCGGACTTCGGGGCCCGCCTCCACCTGCACGGCCGTGGCGGCGCTCGTCAGGAACACGAGGGTCATCAGGCCCACCACGGCAAGCATCACGGTGAAAGCCAACAGGTTGGGCATCAACGCGGCAACCAGCTGCGAAAGCCCAAAGAGCCCGGCTGCGGCCACGATTCCCTTGCGGCCCATGGTCCTCAGCCGCGCGGCGAGCAGCGCACCGGCCAGGGCGCCGACGGCACCCACGGTGTTGAACAGGCCGAACCCCGCCGCACCGTTGTGCCACACCCGCTCGGCGAAGGCCGTCAGCACCACCGGACCGTTCATGCCAAAGGCCCCCAGCAGGCCGGCAAGAACGATGGTCAGCAGCAGTGATGGCCGTTCCCGGACGTACCCGAAGCCGGCCAGCAGCTGGCCGCGTCCCCGGGATGCAGGGGCCGTGAGGTGCAGGAGTGCCGGCCGGACGGCGGCGATCATGACCAGCACCAGCACGGAAAGCAGGGCGTTCGCGGCGAAGGCGGCGGCGGATCCGGCCTGGGCGATCACCACTCCGCCAAGGGCCGGTCCCACCATGGCGCCAAACTGGCCGATCGCGTTGTTGACTCCGATGGCCGGCCTTAGCCCGGCGTCGCCCACCACTTCGTTGATAAACACCTGGCGCGCCGGACCGTCGACGGCGGACGTCACTCCCAGCGCAATGCAGCTTCCGTACACCGCCCACACGGTGATATTTCCGCCGGCGTCCCACGCAGCCAGTCCAAGGGCCAGCAGTGCGATCACGGACTGGCACACCATCATGACGCTGCGCTTGGGAAACATGTCCACCAGCAGGCCGCTGAGCGGACCGATGACCAGCATCGGCAGGAACTGCAGCGCCACGGCGACCCCCACGGCGGCCGGACTCCCCGTCAGTTGCAGCACCAGCCAGTCCTGGGCCAGCCTCTGCATCCACACGCCCATGCTGCCGGCGAAGGTCATGCCCATGTACAGGCGGTAGTTGTGCTGCGTCAGCGGCTGGTACCAGCGGACCGGAGTTTGGGAGGCGTGAAGGGATTCTGCGGACTGCGGGTTGTCGGAAGACACGTCTGGCTCAACTCGGTAGTAAAGGTGAAATGCAGAGAAATGCTAGGCGCGGCTGGACCGCATCTTGACGGCGCCGGAGGCAAGGATCAGCATGCCAGGCACCACCACAAACAGGGCCACGAGCATCCAGACAAAAACCACGGACGCGAACAGCGCCGCGGCAAGGAGGAGCGAGCCTGTCCAGTCACGCAGCGAGAGTGCCTTGGCGGTACCAAGGGCCACGGACCAGGTTCCCGGCGCGGAGGATTCCTCGCCATCAACGTCGGACCAGGCGACGCCGGACCAGGCGACGTCGCGCCAGGCAGCAGCGGTGCGCAGGAGCAGGACCGCCCCGGCCGCCGCCAGGATCAGCGTGGCCGGAAGGACAACCGCGCTGCCCGGCAGCTGACCCACTGTTGCGAGCAACAGGTTAAGGACAATCACGACGGCGGCTCCCGCCGTCGTGAATCCCAGCTTCCAGCTGCCCGGGAGGGCGGCCCGGAACGTGCCCCAGAGTCCGCGCAGGGAATCGTCGCGGCCGGCGAGGTGCCGTTCCAGATGGGCGATCCCGGCTGCGTACGCGGCGGGGATGGTGACCAGCGGGATGGACAGCACCAGCACCAGCAGCCCGGCCAGGAGGCTCTCGGAAAACAGGGCAAAGCGGTTGACCGGGATGGGTTCATTGCGGCCGGATGCGGGTGTGGTGCTGTCCATGATGCTCATTTTCTGTATCCGTCAGCCCTTGAGGCCCTGGGTGGAGACGCCTTCAACAATGTAGCGCTGGAACACCAGGAAGAAGATCAGCACGGGGAGCAGGGCCAGGACGGACATGGCGATCATGGCTCCGTAGTCCGAGCTTTGGGTCTGGTCCACGAACAGGCGCAGGGCCAGCGGCAGCGGGTACTTCTCAGGGGTGTTCAGGTACAGCAGCGGACCCAGGAAATCGTTCCAGCTCCAGATGAACGAGAAAATCGAGGTCGAGATGAGCGCCGGTTTCATCAGCGGCAGCATGATGGAGCAGAAGATCCGCACGTGGCCGGCGCCGTCGATGCGGGCCGCCTCGTCCAGTTCGGCCGGGAGGTTGCGCATGAACTGGACCATCAGGAAGACGAAGAAGGCATCCGCCGCGAGGAACTTGCCGATGAGCAGCGGAACGTACGTGTCCACCAGGCCCAGCTGCTGGAACACGATGTACTGCGGGATGATCACCACGTGGAACGGCAGCAGCAGGGTGGCGATCATCATCCCGAACAGCACGCTCCGGCCCGGGAACTTGATCCGGGCGAAGGCATAGGCCGAGACGCTGGCCGAGAGGATGGTGCCCACCACCGCGCCGATGGCCAGGACCAGGGAGTTGGTGAAGAACTGCAGGGTGGACACCCCGCCGATCCCGTCCATCGCCGTGACGAAGTTGTCCAAACTGAAGTTGTTCGACCAGAGCGACGTGTTGGCGCCGCCGATCTCGGCATTGGGCTTGAAGGCTGAGGCCACCATCCACAACGCGGGGTAGAGAACCACGGCTGTCAGGCCGAGCGCCACCACGTGGAAAATCAGGCTCTTCACCCGTTTAGCCACCACGGACTCGGACTTCGGGTTGTAGTCCTGCGCCTGGAGCATCGGGGCCGACTGCTTGGGGGTTGCCATAATTGTCATTTCGAATCACCGCTGTAGTGGACCCAGGACTTGGAGGTTTTGAAGAAGATGAGGGTAATGATGCCCACCACGATCACCAGGAGCCAGGCCATCGCCGAGGCGTAGCCCATCCGGAAGTCGCTGAAGCCCCGCAGGTACAGGTAGAGGGTGTAGAAGAGGGTGGAGCCGGCCGGGCCGCCTTCACCGTTGGAGATGATGTAGGCCGAGGCGAAGATCTGGAACGCGTGGATGGTTTCCATCAGCAGGTTGAAGAAGATCACCGGGGAGAGCATGGGCCAGGTGATGTTGATGAACTTCCGCACCGGGCCGGCACCGTCCATGGACGCCGCTTCGTAGAGGTCGGCCGGGATCTGCTTGAGGCCGGCCAGGAAAATCACCATGGGGGCGCCGAACTGCCAGACGGTCAGCAGGATCATCATGGGCATGGTCATGGAGGGGTTGCCCACCCAGCCGCCCAGGTTGACTCCGAAGAAGGACAGGCCCTGATCCACGGGGCCGGCGTCGCCGAACATCGCCTTCCACACGATCGCGATCGAGACGCTGGCGCCGATCAGGGAGGGTGCGTAGAACGCTGACCGGTAGAACCCCTGGCCCTTGCGCTTGCTGTTGAGCAGCATTGCCACTACCAGTGCCGCCGCCAGCTTCAGCGGGGTGCCGAAGACCACGTAGCTGAGGGTGACGCCCACGGATTGCAGGAACCTTTCGTCCTGGAACAGGGTGGCGTAGTTGTCCAGCCCGATCCACTTGGGCGGTTCGAAGAGGTTGTAGTTGGTGAACGACAGGTACAGCGAGGAGATCATCGGGCCCACAGTCAGGGCGATGAATCCCAGCAGCCAGGGCAACAGGAAGGTGTAGCCGGCGCGGGCATCCGCACCGCTCCGCTTTGATTTCAGCTGCCGCGGCTTGCGCGGCAGCTTGGGAGCGGACGACGACGAACGCCGGCTCAGGGTTGGGCTTTGGGTCACGAGATTAGTCCGTCAGTTGGGGCCTGAATCAGGCGTTCTGCTTGATGAGGTCTTCGGCTTCCTTGAACCACGCGTCGGTGGCGCCGTCGATGGTCACCTTGCCGTAGTTGAGGTCGGAACTGACCCGCTTGAACGATGCTTCCAGCGTGCCGAACCCAACGATGGGCGGCTCGGGGGCGTCCTTGAGGTACTGCTCGATGGACTTTTCGTAGTCAACAACGAGCTTGTCGGTGCCTTCGAACGTGGTTCCGTCGCGTTGGGTCTTGGAGGCCGGGACGCCGCGGGAGGTCTTGAAGATCTGGCCCACCTCGGGATCGTTGACCATAAAGTCGATGAAGCGGGCGGCAGCATCCTTGTTCTTGGTCTTGGCACTGGCCACCATCAGCATGGAGGGCTTCAGGAACAGGCCCAGGTTGTCCGGGTCATCGGACGGAACGGGGACGAGCTTGAGCTCCTTGGCGCCGCTGTCACCGAGGTAACCGGCCATGAAGTTATCCCAAGTGACTTCCGTGGCGGTCACGTTCGAGCCAAAGGGTGACTTGGGTGCCAGCTGGGTCACGCGCTCCTCGGAGACGACGGCGGAGGTTCCGCGGAGTTCGCCGGTCAGGTTCCACCACTTCTTCAGGTCGTCCTTGGTGAAGCCGAGCTTGCCGTCCGCGGTGAAGGCTTCAATGTTGTTCTGGCGCAGCCAGATGTTGAACATCCACCAGACAGAGGTGTAGTCGGTTGACCCGAAGAGTGTGCCGTTACCCTTGGCGCCCACTTCGGTCAGGAAGGCATTGAAATCCTTGTAGGTCCAGGAGCCGTCCGGCTCTGCAATGCCGAGGGTGGCGAGCTTCGCCGGATCGTAGTAGACGGCGAACGCGTTGGTGCTGGTGGGGATGCCGTAGGTCTTGCCCTTGATCTGGCCGGACGGCAGGAGGGACTTCTCGAAAGCGGAGGTATCGATCTTGACGGTTCCCAGGTCCAGGAGCTGATTGCGCTGGCCGTAGTCCCGGAGGTAGGAAAGGTCCCACTGCATCACGTCGGGGAGGCCGCCGCCGGCAGCTTCCGTGGCCCGCTTCTGCCAGTAGCCGGCGAAGTCCGTGAAGTTGCCGTTGACCTTGATGTCCTTGTTCTTTTCCTCGAACAGGGCGATCGCCTTGCGGGTCCGCTCTGCGCGGTCATCGTTGCCCCACCAGGTGTAATTGATGGTGACCGGGTTCTCCGCCGAACCGGTCTGGCTGGGTGCGGGTGAGCCGCATGCTGCCAGGGCTGCCGCGGATGCGGTGCCAATGGCCACGGTGGTGAGGAAATGCCTTCGGTTGATCATGGGAGCCTCCTTGCTCGATTGGTACAAGCCGCTCGCTTCTACAACGTAAGTAGTGAGCTGGCTTACACGCTCTGAAACGATACAATATCGGTATTCCTGGAATTGGGCAAGCGTTTTCCCAAGTTCGGTTTTCAGGTACGTTTAGTCCATCCCGTAGACAAAGGAGTCCCATGAGCGTGCAGCGTAATTCCGGCCCGGCCAGCGTTTGGAGCAACGTGGAAGGGATCGCGTATGGCGGCGATTACAACCCCGAACAGTGGCCCGCGGACATCCGGTTGGAAGACCTGGAGCTCATGAAGGAAGCCGGCGTCAGTTTCCTGAGCGTGGGCATTTTCTCGTGGGCCTTGCTCGAACCGGCTGAGGGCGAATACAACTTCGGCTGGCTGGATGAAGTGATGGACAATCTCGCCGCCACCGGGATCAAGGTTGCCCTGGCGACTGCCACCGCTGCTCCCCCGGCCTGGCTGGTCCGCAAACACCCGGAAATCCTGCCGGTCACGGCTGACGGAACGGTGCTGGGACCGGGCTCCCGGCGGCACTACACACCGTCGTCGGCCGTGTACCGCCGGTACGCCACCGGCATCACGCGGGTGATCGCCGAGCGGTACAAGGACCACCCCGCGCTGGCGCTATGGCACGTGGACAACGAGCTCGGCTGCCACGTCTCCGAGTTCCATGGCGCGGAGGACGCCGCTGCCTTCCGCACCTGGCTGGAGCGCCGGTACGGCAGCATCGAGGCGCTGAACGCCTCCTGGGGCACGGCGTTCTGGTCCCAGCACTACGGTTCCTTCGAGGAGATCCTGCCGCCCGGCGTCGCCCCTTCCACGCTGAATCCGGGCCAGCAGCTGGACTTCCAGCGGTTCAATTCGTGGGCGCTGATGGACTACTACCGCGCGCTGGTGGCGGTCCTGCGGGAGGTCACCCCCGGGGTCCCCTGCACCACCAACCTGATGGCGTCCAGCGCCACCAAGGCACTGGACTATTTCGAGTGGGCCAAGGACCTGGATGTCATCGCCAACGACCACTACCTGGTGGCAGCGGATCCCGAGCGGCCGATCGAACTCGCGTTCAGCGCGGACCTGACCCGGGGAATTGCGGGCGGTGACCCGTGGATCCTGATGGAACATTCGACGTCGGCCGTCAACTGGCAGCCGCGCAATCAGCCCAAGATGCCCGGCGAAATGCTGCGCAACTCCCTGGCCCACGTGGCCCGCGGGGCGGACGCCGTGATGTTCTTCCAGTGGCGGCAGAGCTTTGCCGGGTCCGAGAAATTCCACTCCGCGATGGTCCCGCACGGCGGCCGTGACACGCGGGTGTGGCGCGAGGTGGTGGAGCTCGGGTCTGTGCTGAAGCGGCTCGCGCCGGTGCGTGGCTCACGGGTGGAATCCCGCGTGGCGATCGTCTTCGACTACGAAGCCTGGTGGGCCAGCGAAATCGACTCCAAACCGAGCGAGGACGTGAAGTACTTGGACGTGCTGCGGGCGTTCCACCGGTCGCTGTTCCTGCGCGGGATCGCGGTGGATCTGGTCCATCCTTCTTCGCCCTTGGAGGGCTACGACCTGGTCCTGGTGTGCACGCTTTATTCGGTGACTGACGCGGCCGCCGCGAACATCGCTGCCGCGGCGCGGGCCGGAGCCACGGTGCTAGTCACGTATTTCAGCGGGATTGTGGACGAACAGGACCACGTCCGGCTGGGCGGCTATCCCGGCGCCTTCCGGGAGTTGCTGGGGATCCGCGTGGAGGAATTTCACCCGCTGCTGGCCGGCGGGCAGTTGAAGTTGAGCGACGGCGGGGTCTCGTCCGTGTGGAGTGAGCACGTACACCTCGCCGGCGCTGAGGCCGTGCAGACTTTCACCGAGTATCCGTTGGAGGGCGTGCCGTCGCTGACGCGGCATGCGGTTGGCTCGGATGATAGTGCGGGCGCTGGTTCCGGTGAGGCCTGGTACCTCGCGACGTTCCCGGACCGCGACGGCATTGAAGCGATCGTTGAGAGGCTGCTGGCCGAATCGGGAGTGACCCCTGTTGCCGCCGCCGACCGCGGCGTGGAACTCGTACGTCGACGGACCGACGACGGCGGCAGCTTCCTGTTCGCGATCAACCACTCACGCTCAGCCGCGGCAGTGGAGGCCGCCGGCGTTGACCTCCTGACGGGCGCGCCGTTTGCGGGGACTGTTGAGGCCGGCGGGGTGGCGGTAATCGCGGAGGACTGATCCGGCGCTTTTCCGAGCTCCTTCAGGGCGCTTTCCGGCCGCCTTCCGGGAGGGAAGCTCGACGCCGGCCAAAATGTCACACCCCCACGGCAGAGTGTTCCCATGGAGGCTATCGGGGGTCAGCTTGCGAGGAACGGCGGTCATACCGCCGATCTAGTGCGCGTTGCCTCGCCTATTGGGGGCGCCTCCAACACTGAGCTTGGCGACGGCGGCAATAATGTCGTGCCCGCACGGCAGAGTGTTCCTATGGAGGCTTTGACGGAGCGGCATACGGGGAATGCCGGCGATTCCGCCGTGCCTGCTCCGACGAGCCTGGCGGCGGCGATCGCGATGGTCCGCGCCGCAGTTGCTGCCGCTCCGGACCAACTGGCCATGGCTGACTACGTGGACGCAGCAGACTTCGCCGGCCAGGCCGAAGAGCTCTCCCGACACGTGGACTACCTCCATATCCTGTCCGCAGGTGCCGTGGACCGCACCCGAACCCAGGCCATCACTAACGCCGCGACCACCCGGGCCACCAAGTCATGGACCACCGGCTGGGACAACGGCGTCGAAACCGTGAACGAAACCGACGCGGCCTGGCCCGCCGGCACCACGTCCGAAACCGCCACTGACTCTGTTCCACGGTCCCCGGCGGACGACGGCTGCAAGACCACCGCCGAGTTCCTGCGACTGCGGCTCAGGATCGGGCTCGGCGAAGCCAAACGCCGCCTCCACCTGGCTCACGCCATCCTGCCCGCCACCACCCTCACCGGCGACTCCATACCGCCGGCACGGGAACACCTCGCCGCAGCATTCTCCCCCGCCACCGCCCTGGCAACCCGCGGCACTGAGACCGTCACCCCGCTAGAGTCCGTAGCAGGTTCCGGGCCCGTGGTCTCCTCCCGCGCAGGGACCATCATCAGCGCCACCCTGGACCGCCTCAAACACCACACCACCCCGGAGAACCTGGACCGGATCGAACACGACCTCACCCACACCGCCGCCACCGCCGACCCCGACTTCCTCGCCCGCGTCGCCCGCCGCTGGGCCGACACCCTCGACGCCGACGGCACCGAACCCACCGAAGAAGCCCTCCGCCACACCCAAGGCGCGTTCATCCGCAAACTCCGCCACGGCCTCCACCACCTCGAAATCTTCGCCACCACCGACCAATACGAACACCTCGCCACCATCATGAACGCTGCCACCAACCCCCGCACCCACCAGCCCACCGGCGCAAACCCCAGCCAAGACACCGGCGTGTGGGAAGAGAACACGGTGGACCTGGACCGGCGCACCCGCAACCAAAAACAACTCGACGGCATCATCACCGCCCTCAAAGCCGCCCTCACCACCAACAAACTCCCCACCACCGGCGGAAACCGCCCCCAAATCCTCGCCACCATCAACTACCACGACCTCCTCCCCCACCCGGCCACAGCCAAGGGCAGCGGAACGGACGCCAACAACACCGTCGCCCGCACTGGATCGGGCGCGGGCAGCTTCACGTTCACCGGGCCCGTCGCAGCCACCACCCTGCGCAAACTCGCCTGCGACGCCGACATCATCCCCGCCCTCCTCGGCACCAGCGGCGAAATCCTAGACCTCGGCCGCAAAACCCGGCTCTTCACCCCCGCCCAACGCCTGGCCCTCACCGCCCGCGACCAAGGCTGCACCTTCCCCAACTGCACCATCCCAGCCCCCTGGTGCGAAGCCCACCACATCACCTACTGGTCACAGCAAGGCCCCACCAACGTCGGCAACGGAGCCCTCCTCTGCTCCCATCACCACCACCTCATCCACAAAGAACAATGGACCATCCACACCCGACACGGCACCCCATGGTTCACACCCCCACGCCACATCGACCCCACCCAAAAACCCCAACAAAACCACTACTTCAAACCACCACCACTACCGCTCCAACGCGAATGAAACGCCACGGCACAAGCATCACGGCAGCGCGTGGGAACCCCACGTCACAGCAATTAGGGGAAGCAGAACTACTGCTCGGCCGCGGCCAGGACTGCGCCCGCCCGTTCACCCATAGCGCCGCCGACTGTGAAACCAATGACTTCTATCAGGACTTCTTCTTCGTGGTGCACATCTGTGACGTTCACTGAGCGGACCGATCCCTCACGCATGCCTGCCGGGATACCGTCAACAGCCACTCCCCATCTGTAAACCGCGGGGTCACTGGATTCCCAAGTGACTCTGACCTCACTGATCGTCCCCACCGTAGAGAGAACCTCGATACGAACGTTTGAGGCCGCTGCAAGATACAGGGGCGTTGTGCTGATGCGAACAGGCGTCTCCAACGTGTCAGTGCCACCCGCGATCCCTGTCACCCGCAGGATCATGACTCCTTCAAACTCTGCCTCGTAAGTGTGTTTGAGGACGGGATCAGTGGTGGTCCGGTCGTAGCTTCCGTCACCGTCCAAATCCCATTCGTACTTCACAACAACACCCACGGACTCTGAGGCATCGTAAGTAACTTGCGAACCCGGAGGCCCGGAAAAGCCGCTGATGGTCAGCCATGCCTCGACACCTGTCTGCTTCTGCTTACCCAGCGGGATGGTGATCGCTTGAACCGGCGCCCCTGAGGCCTGAGCGGATGAAGTCGAACCGACAGTGGGGACGGCTCTGGGCGGACTAACTTCCAGTGTGTTCGGGGTCGGATGCCCGCTGGGCACACCGTCTGCGCACCCGGTCAATATCAGTAGTGCTGCCGCAGCGGCGGTCCAAGCGGATGCCTTCATGTTCTCCCCCATGAATTGAAGTGCTCCCAGTGCACCACGAGGACCGGCACCCGTCTAGGACTCATGGCTGCCCGGAAAGTCGGACGTGGACACGGACCTTAAAACACCGCAGTCCCGGCCGGAACCAAAGGTTCCAGTCGGGACTGTGGTGACCACTCGCCGTCGTACGCTTCCTGCTGAAGCTTCCTGCAGAAGCTGCATCCGGAAGAGCCCGACGGCGGCGCGGGACTTAGCTGATGGCGGACTTCATCTCGTCCACGGCCTTCTTGCCGGCCTCGTCTGTGGACAGGCGGTTGAAGAGGACCTCGGAGGTGTAGCGCTTGACGATTTCCTGGATGGCGCCGGCGCCCTTCGGCGGCGGGGCCGGAGCCTCGCCGAGTTCGCCCTTGATCTGGTCGATGAACTTGACCACCTTGATATCGGCGGGGGTCAGCTTTGGCTCGATGGCGGCGCGGACGTCGGAGTTCGGGTAGACGCCGCGGTCGGCCAGCAGGGCCTCGCCTGCCTTGGTGTTGTTGGCCAGGAAGTTGATGAACTTGGCCGTTTCCACGGGGTGCTTGGTGCGCGATGAAGCCGACCAGAACTGGGATGCCTTGTACCAGAGCTTGGCGTCGGCAGCCTTGCCGGTGGTGGACGGGAACCGCAGGATCTGCAGGTCGGTTCCGGCAGCCTTCTCCAGCGCCGGCAGCTGGTTGGACCACCAGAAGGCGAGCCCGTTCTTGCCCGTGGCCAGGCCACTCTGGTCAAGCGCTGCCGCCTCAGCTTCCACAACTTCCGATGCAGACGGCACAGCCTTCTTCTCACTGAGCTGCTTCAGGAAAGCCCACCAGTCGGCGATGTCCGAGGGCTCGAATCCCAGCTTGCCGTCAGACGTGTACAGGGACTTGCCGTTCTGCCGGAGCCAGACTCCCAGCGAGGCCTCGTCCGTTCCGTAGGCGGCAGAGCCGTACGTACCCTTCGGGGACTTCTCGGTGAGTTCGGCGGAGATGCGGCCGAAGTCTTCCCAGGTCCAGGTCTTGTCGTCGGGAAGTTCAACGCCTGCAGCCTTGAAGACAGCCGGGTTGGCCAGGATGGTGGCCGCGTTGATGCCGGCGGCGATGCCGGTCAGGCCGTCTTCGCTCTTGCCGGCATTGAGGGCGGCTTCGTCCAGCTTTGACGTGTCGATCTGGTACTTGGAGAGGTCCAGCAGGGCGCCGCGGGTTGAGTACTCCGTGATGTATTTTTCGTCCATCTGGATGATGTCCGGGGCGTCGTTGGCGGCGACCTGGGTGGCCAGCTTGTCCCAGTATCCGCTCCAGTCGCCGTACTCCGGCTTGATCTTGATATTGGGGTTCTCGGCCTCGAACGCCGCGATGGCCGCCTGCGTCAGCTGGGCGCGCTTGTCGCTCCCCCACCAGGAGAAGCGCAGCTCAACGGGCCCGCCGTCGCTCTGCGGGGAGGCTCCCCCGCCGCAGGAACTCAGGGCAAGCACGACGGCGGCTGCCGCGGCAACCACGCCCGTCTTGCGGAAACGGCGGGGTGATCCGGTGGATGGCGTCTCGGCCTTACGGATCTTGGCATCTGACTCAGTGCGGTGAAAAAGCGCCACTGGGTACTCCGATCTTCATTGATCTGGCTATGGGGAAAGTAAAAACGAGAAAGCGTTTTCTTAACTCTCATACTACAAGTACACGACTTGTATTACAAGATGTTCTCTTGGCCTGTTTCCAAGGCCTTGGGCCAGGGCCAACGGGCCGGGCCTTGGCGGATCTTCCACGCGACCCGGCACGGCGGGGTACGCCAAATGGCCCGCCCTCGGGGGACGGGCCATTTGCTGGAGCAAGGTGTATCGCTGGATCTACTTAATGCCTGTGGTGGCGATGCCCTTGATAAGGAACCGCTGGCCGAAGAGGAACACCAGGAATACCGGCAGGAGGGACACGATGGACATCGCGAACAGCGATCCCCAACTTGTGGCGGACTGCGAATCCACGAAGGCGCGCAGCGCAACCGGAACGGTGAACATGTCCGGATCCGTCAGGTAGATCAGGGCCCCGAAGAAGTCGTTCCACGTCCAGATGAAGGTGAAGATGGTGGTGGTGGCCAGGGCCGGCACCATCAGGGGCAGGATGACCCGCAGGAAGATGCGCGGGTGGCCGGCGCCGTCGATCCTTGCCGCTTCATCCAGGTCCTTCGGGATGCCGCGGATGAACTGGACCATCAGGAACACGAAGAACGCGTCGGTGGCCAGCAGCTTGGGCACAATGAGCGGCCAGAACGTGTTTACCCAGCCGATCTGCGAGAACAGGATGTACTGCGGCACGATCACCACGTGGAACGGGAGCATGATGGTCAGCAGCATGATGCCGAAGAACAGCTTCTTGCCCGTGAACTGGAGCCGCGCGAACGCGTAGGCGGCCATGGAACAGGAGATCAGGTTTCCCAGGATGGATCCGATCACCACGATGGCCGAGTTGAGCATGTAGTGGCCGAACGGGTGCGTCAGCGCGGACCAGCCGTCGGTGTAGTTGCTCATCTCCAGGCTGTTGAGCCACAGGCCCGGCTCGCGGAAGATCAGCTCATTGGCCCGGAGCGAAGAGACCACCATCCACAGCAGCGGGTAGATCATCAGGCCGCCGGCGAGGATCAGGATGGCATGTTTGACCAGTGCCCTGGTGCGGGCAGCCCTGCTGAAAGCGAGCGTGCCGCGGGACTCGCGGCGCTTCGCGGGCTTGCGGTGGTTCGTAGGCTTACCGGCGCCGGCGGTGTTTTTGTCCGGGGCGGGCAGCGTCTCAAGCTTAGTCGTCATAGAAAACCCAATACTTTGCAGCGATGAAGTTGATGGCGGTGAACACACCGATGATGACCAGCAGGAACCACGCCATTGCGGAGGCGTAGCCCATGTCGAACTGGCCAAAGCCCTTCTGGTACAGGTACAGCGTGAAGAACATCGTCGAATCCGAAGGGCCGCCATTGCCGCCGGAAACGATGAATGCCTGCGTGAAGGACTGGAAGGATCCAATGATCTGGAGCACCAGGTTGAAGAAAATGATGGGGCTGAGCATGGGAAGCGTGATCCGCCAGAACTGCTGGAGTGTGCTGGCGCCGTCCACCTTCGCTGCTTCGTAGTACATCACCGGAATCTGGCGCAGACCGGCCAGGAAGATGATCATGGGGGCCCCGAAGGTCCACACGTGCAGCAGGACGATGGAGCCCAGCGCGGTGCTCGGATCGGAAATCCAGCCGGGACCCTGGATGCCAAAAATGGCCAGGGCCTGATTGACCAGGCCGGTGGTGCCGAAGATCTGCTTCCACAGGATGGCTACAGCCACGGAACCGCCCAGCAGGGACGGCAGGTAGAAGACGGAACGGTAGAACGGCAGTCCGCGCAGGCCCTTGTCCAGTACCAGCGCGATCAGCAGCGCAACACCGAGCTGCAGCGGGACGCCTACAAAGACGTAGGTGAACGTCACGCCCAGTGAGTTGTGCAGCCGGGCGTCTGCGAACATGCGGATGAAGTTGTCCAGCCCGACCCATTCCGGCGGCTGGAGCAGGTTGTAATCCGTGAAGGACAGGTACAGGGACATCAGCATCGGACCGACGGTGATGGCAACAAGGCCCACCAGCCACGGCAGCAAGAAGATGTAGGCGGCCTTGTTGTCCCGGCCGTTCGCTTTTTTCTCCGCTGCCGTCATGGGGCCTTTGCGGCGCTTGAGGGTGCTCAGTTCACTGATGGCACTCATTGCGGCAACTCCGTTTCACGCAGCAGACCCGCTGCAGCCGGCATTCCTGCCGGGCACGGCGTCCTGGGTATGTGTCTAGCGGCCATGTGGCCTCCTTTGGTCATCGTGGCCCTCCACGTCTGGGTTGATCGCACTGGGCGATCCATATTTGCACCGTCTCCGGCGGCGGACTCACTTGGGGGTGCAGCTGTCCGGATCCGGCCTCCGTCACGCGGGACGTTGAAAGCGGCTCCGTACCAAAGTAAACGGTTTCTTGACTCCTGTATAGCCCTTTGTTAGTTTTTGAGAAAGCGTTTTCTGCAACCGGATCACTTTACCCACAGTTCAACATCCGTCCCGATCCGCCGCGCCTTCAACCCTCCCGTCCACCCGAACAACAGGCAGGTCAGTGAGCAAGGATTCCCGGCCGGTCCGGCCCAGCGCAATTGCAGGCTATGAGAACTGGCCTGCCTACGTCCGTGACCGGCCGCGCTACCAGGCCGCCACCCCGGCGGCGCAGGACCTTTCGGACGCCCTGGGCGTTCCGGCAGTTGTTCCCCCAACGGACGTCACCGTCCACTGGCAGGAAACGTACGACGGCGTCACCACCTCCCAGCTCAGCTGGCAGTTGGGCTTCGGCCCCCGCACCACGGGCTGGCTGTTGCGGCCGGCCGGGAGTTCCGGGCCGCTGCCCGGCGTGCTGGCCCTGCACTGCCACGGCGGAAACAAGTTCGGCGGAGCGGACCGGCTGGTCACGCTTCCCGAGTCCCACCCGTCCGCAGCGGAAGCCCGTGCCGGGCACTACGGGGGGCGCGCCCTGGCCACGGAGGTCGCCCGCCGGGGCTTCGCCGTCCTGGCCCACGACGCCTTTGCGTGGGGCAGCCGGCGCTTCGATCTGTCCACCCCGCCGTGGCGGACGGAATCCGCACTGGAGGCGAGGCAGTCGCAATGGCGGGCGGCCGGCGTCGTACCTTCCGCTGCCGAACTGTACAACGCCGCCGCGGGAATCCACGAGGACACCGTGGCAAAGGCGGCGGGCCTGCTGGGCACCAGCCTGGCGGGGATGGTGGCCCACGATGACCTGGCCGCACTGGAGATCCTTGCCGGTCTGCCCGGGGTGGACGCGGAGCGGCTGGGCTGCATCGGGTTCTCGGGTGGCGGCGGCCGGGCACTGGCCCTGGCGGTCCTCAGCCCGCGGATCCGGAACTACGTGGTCACGTGCATGATGACGACGTTCCAGTCGCTGCTGCCCGCCTACCTGGATGCCCATTCCTGGCTGCTCCAGACCCCGGGCCTTTGGAAGCTGGGCGACTGGCCGGAACTGACCGGACGGTCCGGCGCCGACGGCCTACTGGCGCAGTACGCGCTGGCCGATGAGCTGTTCCCGGAAGAAGGGATGCGGGACGCCCACCGGATCCTGGAGTCCCTGCACTCGGCCGGCTACTACACCGGGAGTTTCTGGCCAGGCGGGCACGTCTTCACGGCCGAGATGCAGAATGAAGCCATCAGCTACCTGTCCAGGACCCTGGGCGCACCGGGTCCCGCCACCCACAGCCTTATCGCCCCTGCCAACCCCTTAGCCACCGAGGACCCCTGATGATTCAGCAATCCGCCCCCGCGGCATCCGCTAGCTCTGCAACGGCAGGTGACGTTCCGGCAACCCTCCCGCGCATAGCCCTCGTGGGTGTGCACGGTTTTGGCGAATCGCACCTGGCCAACCTCGCCAGGCTCGAGCAAGCCGGGGCCCTGCACCTGGTGGCAGTGGCGGACCCCAACCCGCCGGAAACGGGCACGCTCGCCGGGTCCGTGGCCGTATTTAACACCCTGGACCAGCTGCTGGCGGCCGGGCCGGTCCCGGACGTGGTCATCCTGGCCACCCCCATCCAGACGCACGCTCCCCTTGCACTGGCCGCGTTGGCCGCCGGTGCCGACGTGTACGTGGAGAAGCCGCCGGTGGCATCCATGGCCCAGTTCCAGGAGGTGCTGGCCGCCGCCGAGTCCGCCGGCAGGCTCGTGCAGGTGGGGTTCCAGAGCCTGGGCTCGCTGGCCCTGCCGGAAATCCGGAACACCATCGAATCCGGCGGCATCGGGGACGTGCTGGGTCTCAGCGCCACCGGCATGTGGCTGCGGACCAGGAGCTACTTCAAGCGCTCCCGGTGGGCCGGGAAGCGCAGCCTGGACGGCATCGACGTGGTTGACGGCGTGGCCACCAATGCCTTGGCGCACGCCGTGGCCACCGCCCTGAACATGGCCGGCGCCCACACGGTTGCCGACGTCGCCTCCGTGGAAACGGATCTCTACCGCGCCAACGGCACCCAGAGCGATGACACCTCGGTGATCCGCGTCCGCACGGTGGCAGGACAGACCCTGTTGTGTGCGCTCACGCTCTGCGCCCCCGAACAGCAGCGGCCCTCCGTCACGGTCCACGGGACGCGGGGCGACATCACGTTTTTCTACACCGAGGACGAACTGGTCACCACCACGGCGGACGGCGAGCGCCGCGAGACGTTCGGCCGGACCGACCTGCTGGAGAACCTGCTCGCTGCGCGGACCGCCGGCACTCCCCTGCCCGGCACTCCCCTGCTCAGTGCACTGCCGGATGCCGGCGCATTCATGTGTGTGCTGGAAGCCATCCGCACCGCCCCCGCGCCCCGGGAAATCGACGCGGGCCATGTCAACTGGGAGGGCGAAGGCGATGGTGCCCACCCGGTGGTCCACGGCATTGCCGCGCTGATCGAACGCGCCACGAAGGCACAGGCCACCTTTGCCGAGCTGGGCGTCCCCTGGGCCCGCCGCCAGCCGCCGGTCCGGACCTTCGACCTTGCCGGGCATCCCGTGGCGGACTATCAGGACGGCAGCGGCATCCGCGCCGTGTCCTCTCCCCGCCCGTATCTGCACCCCGTCCGCACCCTGGCCGGGACCGTTGTGACGGACCACCAGCCGCTGGACCACGTGTGGCACCTGGGCGTGGGGGTGGCCCTCCAGGATGTGGACGGCGTCAACTTCTGGGGCGGGCGCACCTACACCCGGGCGGCCGGCGAATACGTCTGGCGCCCGGACCACGGCAGCATCGTCCGGGCTGGCAGACCGTCTCCCGGCGAACCGTCCGCCGCCAAGGGCAAGCTGACCGAGAACTTCGCCTGGAACGGGCCCGACGGCGCTCCCATCCTGACCGAACAGCGCACCTGGACGTGGGCCGCCGTCGGGCCTTCCGCCTGGCGCCTCACCCTGGACTTTGCACTCTCCCCCGCCGGCAACCAGCCGGTGAGCCTGGGCAGCCCCGGTTCCAACGGCCGTGTTGGGGGCGGTTACGGCGGGTTCTTCTGGCGGCTTCCGGAATGTTCCGGGGCGCGCGTCTGGACGCCTTCGGGGGCGGGTGAGTCCGCCGTGCACGGGAGCGTTACGCCGTGGCTCGCCTGGTCTGGCGGGTTCACGGGAGGAACGTTCGACGGCGGCACTCGTCAAAGCGGTGCGGCCACACTCGTGTTCGTCGCCGCCGCGGATTCAACGGACCCGTGGTTCGTCCGGGTGGACGGATATCCGGGAGTTGGCCAGTCGCTGGCCTGGGACGCGCCCGTCATTGCCGAACCCGGCACCCCGGTTCGCCGCAGCGTGACCGTGCTTATCGCCGACGGAATTTTGGGTACCGAAGACATCGAGACATTGATCAACACACAGGGGAACAACTCATGAGCCAGACAACCACCGCTGCAACACTGCCGTCGCAGCTGACTGAAGCCACGACGTTTGCGGGCCAGGGCCGCCGCACGCCGCCCGCCTCTACCGCGGACCGTGCCATCAAGCGGCGGCGCGTCCTGGACATTCTGGATGCCAAAGGGCAGGACTCGTTGCTGCTGACCACGCACACGGCGCTGGCCTGGTACCTGGACGGCAGCCGCGTCCACATCAGCCTGGCCGGCGACCCCATTGCCGCGCTGCTGGTGGACCGGGACGGCGACCACCTGGTGACGTTCAACAACGAGGCGGGACGGATCGCGGCCGAGGAGCTCCCCGCCGGTGTCTCCCTCCACACCGCGCCTTGGTACGGGAACCTGCACGAGGCCGCCGCCGCCGTCGGACGTTCTTCCGGAGGGGGTGCCGGCACCCCGCTGGCCGAGGCCTCGGTGGCCACCGAGCTGAGGGCTGCCCGGCAGCAACTGCTGCCCGGCGAGTCCGCCCGCTACGCCCGCCTCAGCGCGGAACTGGCCGGCATCATGACCGATGTCCTGTCCACCGCCCGGCCGGACGCCACCGAATTCGAACTGGTGTCCGCCCTGGCCGCCCGCGTGGTTGGAGCGGGCGCGGAGCCGCTGGTACTCCTGTGCAACGGCAGCTCCCGGAGCGACTTCCGCCACCCGCTGGCCACGCACGCGCCCCTCGGACGCCGCGCCATGGCCGTGGTGTGCGCTCGCCGGGACGGCCTGGTCGCGAACATCACCCGCTGGGTAAGGTTCGACGCCGGGACCCCCGAAGAGCGCGACGCCGAGTCCCGGATCGCCGCCGTGGAGGCGGACATCTTCGACGCAACGGTTCCCGGTGCCAGGCTGGACCGCGTCTTCGGCGAGATCAAGGCGGCCTACGCCCGCCACGGCTTCGGTGCGGAGCAGTGGGAGCAGCACCACCAGGGTGGACCGGCGGGCTATGCCGGACGGGATCCGCGCGTCACCGCGGCAGCCACCGACACCGTCGTCCTCAACCAGCCGTTCACCTGGAACCCGTCGGGACCGGGGGTGAAAATCGAGGACACGGTCCAGCTCACCGAGTCGGGCATGAAAGTCCTGACGGTGGATGACCGCTGGCCCGCTGCCACCGTGAACGGCCTCAAGCGGCCGGTGACGCTGCAGCTGTAGGCCCTGCCGTTAGACGGCATAGAGAAGCCCCGGGACGGTCGTCCCGGGGCTTCGTCAGGGTCGGTGATCGACCGGGGGGTCCCCGGGGAATCATGTCAAGATGCGCGCGTAGCATTCTTCGTGGAATCATTCCGAAGTGCGCGCGTGGCGGGCTTGGGTTTGGCGGCTTGTTTGCTGGTCGTGAGCGTT